>JAQXDJ010000450.1 GCA_029251425.1 Vicingaceae bacterium | reverse complement strand
GTAATCCCATAAATCTAAAGGTTTGGTATAAAAAAATTTATTGATCACTTAGATGTTCTAATTGTTTTGAAGTTAAACAAACTTAATCTTTTTAAGATAAAATGAAGTAGTGAATTCTTATTTTTGAGTTAAAATTAGTTTTATGGACAATCCTTATGTAGTTATCATTTTTGCGAGTTTACTAATAGTGTTTTCCTACATTTTTACGCAAATTTCTAAATGGACAAAAATACCATCTGTTATTTTTTTAATAGGAACTGGAGTAGGTGCTCAATTTGTAGTTAAATCTATGGGAATGGAGGTTCCAAATTTAAGTCAACATTTAGGTTTGTTAGGAGTAGTTGGTTTAATGATGATTGTATTGGAAGGCGCGTTGGATATTAAAATACACCGAAATAAACTAAAGATTATTCTATCTGCTTTAGCAACTTCAATAATTATTTTAGGAGTAACCAATACTTTAATTGCTAGTATTTTATTCTTTACACAATCGGCTGACTTTATGGATGCATTCTTTTATGCCATTCCGCTTTCGGTAGTTAGTAGTGCTATTGTAATACCGAGTGTACATACACTTATCCCAAGAAAAAAAGAATTTATGATTTTAGAAGCTACACTTTCTGATATTTTCGGAATTATGTTGTTTGAATTGTGGATTGTTGAACCAAATGTTGATCAAACTTATGTTGAAGCAATATCGTGGAATATTTTAATTTCAATAGGGGTTTCAGTATTGTTAAGTTACTTTTTGGTGTATGTTTTCTTAAAAATTAAAACAGAAATTAAGTTCTTTTTGTTTTTAGCAATATTGGCATTGTTGTTTTCAATAGGAGAGTATTTGCATTATTCGGCCTTAGTTATAATCTTAGTTTTTGGATTAATACTCAATAATACACACGCATTTTTTAGAGGGTTCTTAAAGAAGTTAATAAACCTCGAAAAAGTTGCTGAAATACGACATGAGTTTATGATTATTACATTGGAATCTTCTTTTTTAATAAGAACATTCTTTTTTGTGGTATTTGGTTTAACAATGAATTTAGAAGGGCTTTTTAATCCTGAAGCAATTATAATTGCGGTAATGGTTATGGTTGTGATTTTCCTAACCAGAGCGTTAAATTTAAAAGTGTTTATACAGAGCGATATTTTTCCTCAAATGCTAATTGCTCCCAGAGGGTTGGTTACAATACTTCTGTTTCAAAAAATAGTAGAACATTATAATATTATACCGTTTAGTGAAGCAATTTTGGCTTGGGTAATTATAGGAACTAATTTAGTTATGATGGTAGGTTTAATTTCTAGTGGTAGTAGTGAGGATGATATTTTAAGAATTAATGCAACAGATGGCTCTTCAGAAGAAATAGATTATGATGGAGATTTAAGTTCGTTAAACGAGAATGATACTCCTAATTCTGTTGAAGGAAGTCAGCTAGATTAATTATATTTGTTTTCCTTAAAACAATATAATTATTATGAGATATCACGCATTAAACAATTCATTATACATTAGCAATAGAGCAAATTTTGTTAAACATTTAAAACCTAAATCAATAGCGGTTTTTAATTCTAATGATATTATGCCAACCAATGCGGATGGTACTATGCCTTTTCGCCAAAATAATGATTTGTTGTATTTGAGTGGGGTTGATCAAGAGGAATCAATCTTGGTAATTTTTCCTGAAGCCCTTAATGCTAAGCATAGAGAAGTTTTGTTTGTTAAAGAAACTAGTGCATTAATTGCTATTTGGGAAGGGGAGAAGTTAGATAAGGCAGCAGCAACTAAACAATCTGGAATTCAAACAATTTATTGGTTATCTGATTTTGATACTGTTTTTAACGCTCTGGCTTTAGAGGCTGAAACAATTTATGTAAATCAGAATGAACATTTAAGAGCTGATGTTTCTGTAGAAACGCGTGATGCTCGTTTTAGTAAGGAGTGTAAAATCAAATATCCGAATCATAATTATGAGCGTTTAGCACCAATTATGAGGGCGCTAAGACCAATTAAATCGCAAATAGAATTAGATGTAATGCAACAGGCTTGTGATATTACGGAGAAAGGATTTAGAAGAATTTTAGATTTTGTTAAGCCAGGTGTAATGGAGTATGAGATTGAAGCTGAGTTTGCACATGAGTTTTTAAGAAATAGATCAAGAGGTTATGCTTATACACCAATTATTGCTTCTGGTTATAATGCTTGTGTTTTGCACTATATTGAAAACAATATGGAGTGTAAGGCAGGAGATGTTATTTTGATGGACGTTGGTGCAGAGTATGCAAACTATGCTTCAGATATGACGCGTTGCGTGCCGGTAAGTGGTAGATTTACAGATAGACAGAAAGATGTGTACAATGCTGTTTTAAGAGTGATGAAAGCCTCTACAGCAATGTTAATTCCAGGAACTTTACATGATGAATACCATGAGGAAGTTGGTAGAATTATGGAATCGGAATTATTAGGATTAGGCTTGTTAGATAAAACAGACATTGCAAATCAAGATAAAAATAATCCAGCCTATAAAAAATACTTCATGCACGGAACATCACATCACATTGGCTTAGATGTACATGATGTTGAGGTGAGAACAACTCCTTTTGCAGAAAATATGGTGTTAACTGTTGAGCCAGGAATTTATATTCCAAATGAAAATTTAGGGATTCGATTAGAAAATGATGTTGTAATTACAAAAGATGGACAACATGATTTAATGCGAAATATCCCATTAGAAGCAGAGGAGATTGAAGATTTGATGAACTCTTAGTTCATTAAAAATGAAACAAAAATCAATAAAATTTAAGAGCATTAATGTTTCCTTTACTGATGAGGGTAAAGGGAAAGCTGTTGTTTTTTTGCATGGGTTTTTAGGAGCAAAAGAGGTATGGAAAAGTTTTTCAAAAGAGCTTTCTAAAACTCAGCGTGTAATTACAATTGATTTGTTAGGCCATGGTAGTACTGACTGCTTAAGTTACGTTCATACTATGGAAGAAATGGCTGAGGCTGTGCAGGCGGTGTTGACTCATTTAAAATTGCGCAAATATTTTTTGATAGGGCACTCTTTAGGAGGTTATGTTAGTTTGGCTTTAGCAGAGTTAAATCCAGATAATATAAAAGGATTGGTAATGTTCCATTCATCAGCTAGAGCAGATGATAAGCAAAAAAAACATGATCGGAATAGGGTAGTTCGGATTGTTAAAATGAATCCAGATTTATTTATACATGAAGCAGTGCCTAATTTATTTAATACCAATTATAAGCCAAATAAGCGCGGACTAGCGCAATATGAAAAGATGGCACTTTCAATGTCTAAACAAGGAATTATAGCTGCTTTAGAGGGTATGAAAGATAGAGTGGATAGAGAAATTGTTTTGAAGTTCGCACCTTACCCAGTGTTGTTTATAATTGGACGTGAAGATAATATTCTTCCTTTCGAAGATTTAATTGTTCAAGCTAAGTTACCAGAAAGTGGAAACTTTTTATTGCTTAAAAATTCAGGACACATGGGGTTTTTGGAGGCTAAAAAAGAAACGTTTGAAGCAATAAAACGATTTGTATCGGTAAACTAATTATTTACCATTAAAAGCAGACATTGTTCTACCAATACCGATAGTTCCGAAACTCTTGACCATTTCAGTAGTTTTTTCTAAACGTTCACCCATTTGGTTTTGTTCTTCTGGGGCAAAATCTCCTAAAACATGATTGATTTGTTTTCCTTGAACAAAATCGCTTCCCACACCAAATCTTAACCGAGGGAAGTTATTATTTCCCAGCACTTTAATGATGTCTTTTAAACCATTATGACCACCATCACTTCCTTTTCCTTTCATACGTAAAGTGCCAAAAGGTAAAGCAATATCATCAGTGATTACTAAAAGGTTTTCGGGTTTAATTTTTTCTTTTTGGAGGTAGTAGTTAACAGCTTTTCCACTTAAATTCATAAAAGTGTTAGGCTTAAGAAGAATGAATGTTCTTCCTTTAAATTTAAAAGATGTAGTATCTCCTAATTTATTTTCTTCAAAAAAAACAGTGGATGCCTTAGCTAAAGCATCCACTATTTTAAAACCTATGTTATGTCTAGTATCTTCGTATTTAGAGCCAATATTACCTAACCCTACTACTAAGTACTTCATAATTTATCTTATTCTGCTGGTGAAGCTTCTGCTTCAGCACCTTCCTCAGCACCTTCTTCTCCTTCACCTTCTTCTTCCTGTTCAGCAACAACGTTTCTACTCATTTTAACACCAACAACTACAGCGTTATCAGCACCTAAAAATGTTAAACCAGGAATGTCTAAATCTCCAACTTTAACAGAGTCACCAATTTTTAAATCAGTAATATCAATTTGGATGTTTTCTGGAATAGCATTTGGTAAACCATTAATTTCTAAACTCGTTTTAGGAGTTTTTAAAGTTCCACCATTAGCAACACCTTTAGATCTCCCAGTTAAACTAACAGGAATCTTAATTGTTACTGCTTTTTTATCATTAACTTCTAAAAAGTCAATGTGTAATACTTTATCAGTAACTGGGTGGAATTGTACATCTTTAATGATTGCTTTAAATTTAGCACCATCAACATCTAAATCAATAAAATAAACCTCTGGAGTATTAATGATTTTATTAAATTTCACTTCGTTTACAGTAAAATGAACATTTTCTTTACCACCGTATATTACAGCTGGTACTTTTTCTTCCTTTCTAAGGTTGTTAGCATTAGAAGTTCCTCTTTCTGCTCTTTTATTTCCGTTTAACGCTACAGATTTCATTTTATTAGGGTTTTAAATAATTAACAAATAAATGCTTCACTAATCGATTCGTGACTAGTAACTTTTTTCATAATATCAGCGAACAAGTCTGCTACAGAAATTACTTTAATCTTATCACTTTGTTGTTTTAAAGGGATAGTATCTGTAACAATTAGTTCGGTTAGTTTTGATTTTTCTATTCTTTCGTATGCTTCTCCAGATAGAATTGCGTGAGTAGTCATAGCCCTTACGCTATTTGCTCCGTTCTCCATCATTAGGTCAGCAGCTTTTGTTAATGTTCCGGCTGTATCAACCATATCATCAACAATTATTACGTCTTTTCCTTCAACCTCTCCAATTAAGAACATGTCAGAAATAACGTTTGCTTTTTTTCTTTGTTTATAACAAACAACAACACCACAATCTAAATGCTTGGCATAAGCGTTTGCTCTTTTTGTACCTCCCATGTCAGGCGAAGCCATCATCAAGTTAGGTAGGTTTAAGCTTTTGATGTAAGGTATAAATACTGTTGATGCAAATAAATGATCTACAGGTACTTCAAAAAATCCTTGGATTTGATCAGCATGTAAGTCCATTGTCATTACACGAGTGGCTCCAGCTACTTCTAGCATTTTGGCAACCAATTTTGCACCTATAGGAACTCTTGGTTTGTCCTTTCTATCTTGTCTGGCTAAACCAAAATAAGGCATAATGGCAACAACTCTTCTTGCAGAAGCCCTTTTTGCAGCATCAGCCATCATCAACAATTCCATTAAATTGTCAGCAGGAGGGACAGTAGATTGTATTATAAATACGTCTGCTCCACGAACAGACTCTTCAAATGATGGTTGAAATTCGCCATCACTAAAGTTACTTACAATTACATTCCCTAAAGTACTACCATGGCTTTCAGCTATTTTATTAGCTAGTTCCATTGAGGCTTGTCCTGCGAATAATTGAATTTTTGACATTGTTTTTAATTTACCTTCGTTTTAAGAGGGGTGCAAATTTATTAATTAATTCATTCTAAGCCAAATAAATATTTAGATTATAAATAAAAATTTAACTCAATAGTTTTAAAGTCTCAAAAGTATTCAATATTTTCGCAAACTACTTAAAACAAAAACACTTGCCGAAGTGGCGGAACTGGTAGACGCGCACGACTCAAACTCGTGTTCCCTTGGAGTGTGGGTTCGATTCCCACCTTCGGTACAAATAAAAGAGCGAAACTATTTTAGTTTCGCTCTTTCTTATTAATGAATTTTATTTCAAATTAAGTGACCTCATTACATTATCTAGCTTCTCTTCTAACTGTTGATTAATACTTTTAAAATCTTCTTTATTATTTAAAAGTGTATTAACACTAAAATAAAATTTTATTTTTGGTTCTGTTCCTGATGGTCGGGCAGTAACTTTTGTTCCATCCTCAGTAAAGTATTGGAGCACATTTGATTTTGGCAAATCAATAGCCTCTTTTTTATTTTCAATAGTATTAGTCGATTCAGAAGTTTGATAATCTTTTATCATAGTAACTTTAGAATCGTTAATTTCTTGGGGGGGGTTATTTCTTAAGTCAAGGATTATTTGTTGTATTTCCTCAGCTCCACTTTTACCTTGTTTAGTTATGGATAATAATCTCTCTTTATATAAGCCATGTTGCTCATAAATTTCAATTAATTTTCCATAAATGCTAGAGCCTTCATTTTTTGCCCAAGCAGCTATTTCTGCTAGCATTGCGCATGAGGTTATAGCGTCTTTGTCCCTTACAAAATCTCCAATTAGATAGCCGTAGCTTTCTTCTCCACCACCAATAAAAGTCTGTATTCCTTCTTTCTTTTTAATTAGATCTGCAATAAACTTAAAGCCAGTAAGTGTATCATAACAATCTACATTAAATTTTTTGCAAATAGAATCTATTAAAGTAGTGGTAACAATTGTTTTTCCAATAAACTGTTTGCCATCCAGCTTTTGATTTTCTTGCCATTTTGTAAGCAAATAGTAAACTAATAATGAGCCTGTTTGGTTTCCGTTAAGAATTTCAAATTCTCCATCTAAATTTTTAACCGCAATTCCAACCCTGTCAGCATCAGGGTCAGTTCCCATTACAATATCTCCATCAATTTTTTTAGCTAAGTTAATGGCCATATCTAGTGCAGCTTTCTCTTCTGGGTTCGGAGAGTGTACTGTAGAGAAGTTTCCGTCTGGTGTTTCTTGCTCTTTAACAATTGTTATGTTTTCAAAACCGTAAGCCTTTAATGCTTGCGGAACTAATTTATAGCTAGTGCCGTGTATTGGAGTAAAAACAACTTTCAAATCTTTTTGTTTTTGAATGATTTCTGGTGATAATGAGACAGATTTTACTGCTTTTATGAATAAATCATCCATTTTTTCTCCTAATTTTTCAATTAAGTTGTTATTGGGAGTAAACTTTACAGCTGAAATGTTTGTGATTTTTCTAACCTCTGTAATTACGTTTTTATCGTGTGGAGCAACTAGTTGACCTCCATCATTCCAATAAACTTTGTAGCCATTATACTCTTTAGGATTGTGTGATGCTGTTAAAATCACTCCTCCTTGGCAATTTAATTCTCTAATTGCAAAAGAAATTTCAGGAGTTGGTCTTAAGTTTTCAAATAAATAAGCTTTAATTCCATTTGCTGACATTACATCAGCAGTTATTTGAGCAAATAATTGACTGTTGTTCCTACAGTCATAGCCAATTACAATTTTTATTTCTTCTAGGTTGCTAAATTGAGTTTTTAAATAATTGGCAAAACCTTGGGTAGTCATTCCAACAGTATATTCGTTTATTCTGTTGCTTCCAACGCCCATTATTCCTCTTAGTCCACCTGTTCCAAATTCTAAATCTTTATAAAAAGCCTCAATTAAATCGTCAGATTGATTGTCGATTAGTTGTTGTACTTTGTTTCTAGTGTCTTTATTGTAATCATTGGTTAGCCAAGTTTTTGCTTTTTCAATAATAATAGAGTCTATTTTTTCTGTGGTATTTTTCATTTTACTTTTTTTAAGGGGGAATACTAATTGGGCTTAAGCGTTATTTAATAATTGATCGAGACAAACTTTTAAGCTGTCTTCCCATTTTGGGATAGTTAATTTAAAAATCGATTTTATTTTTTCTTTACTCATGCTGGAGTTTCTTGGTCGAGGAGCTGGAACGGGGTATTCTTCGGTAGTTATAGGTTTTACAGTGCAATCTACTTTTGCGAGAGACATAATTTCTTTAGCAAAACCGCACCAAGTAGTTACGTGTTCATTACTATAGTGGTAAACGCCAAATTTATTTTTTACAGAGCCATTTTCTGTTTTTTTAATTATAGTCATTATGGTTGTTGCTAAATCTTTAGCGTAAGTAGGGCTGCCATATTGATCGGCTACTATGCCAAGTTCATTTCTAGTTTCTGCTAATTTTAGCATGGATTTTACAAAGTTAGCATTGAAAGTAGAGTAAAGCCATGAAGTTCTGATAATATAATGTGCTTTGCAATTGGCTTTAATAGCAATTTCTCCTAATAATTTTGATTTTCCGTAAACAGAAAGGGGTAATGTTTTGTCATCTTCAGTGTATAGGTCACTATTTTTACCGTCAAATACATAGTCGGTAGAGACATGTAGCAGTATAGAGCCGGTTTTGTTGCATGCCTTTGCTAGTAGCTCAGGGCCTTTAGCATTTGCTTTGTGAGCAGCTTCGGAATCTTCTTCAGCTTTATCAACGGCAGTATAGGCTGCGCAATTAATAAGGTAGTTAATGTTGTTTTTATCTAAAAATTTAACTATTTCAGACTCTTCTGTAATGTCTAAATCTTCTTTGGTAACAAAAATGAAGTTAAAATCAGTGTAATTTTCTTTAATTGAATAAAATTCAGCACCTAGTTGGCCGTTTGCTCCTGTTATTAAAATATTTTTATTCATAGGTGGTGTTTTATATTTTTATGAAAAAGATAAAATTAACTTAACTGTTTGAATTATTAAATAGATTATTTAAAGCTTTTTTAAGTGAAGGATGTTCAAATTTAAAACCTGAGGATAAAAGCTTTTTAGATGAAACACGGCTGCCTTCAGTAATTATTATAGCCATTTCTCCCAATGCTATTTTTAGTGTGAATTTTGGAATGTTAGGAAGCCAATAAGGTTTGTTTAAAGTTTTAGCTAATATTTTACTGAACTCGTTATTTTTTGTTGGGTTAGGAGATACAGCATTATATGTTCCGTTAATTTGTTCATCTTCTATTGCTTTGATGAAAATATTACATAAATCATCAATGTGGATCCATGGCATATATTGTTTGCCGGTTGCAATGGCAGAACCTAGGCCAAATTTAAAAGGAGTAATCATTTTTACTAATGCACCTCCTTTATCAGAAAGTACAATGCCAATCCTTAAAGTAACTTGTCTAATATTTTTATTCTCATTTTTTTTAGATGAGTCTTCCCACAGTTGGCAGCTTTTACTTAAAAAATCATTGCCTGGTAAGTCTTCTTCGTTAAATATTTTATCGGAAGTTGTAGCTCCATAATAACCTACTGCTGAAGCAGAGATAAAAACTTTGGGTGTTGATTTTGTTTTTTTAATTGTATGGATTAGCAGCTCTGTTGAATCAACTCTACTAGAAATAATGATTTCTTTCCTGGATGTTGTCCATCTACTATCAGCAATTCCAGCACCAGCTAAATTAATGATGTAGTCAGCAGAAGTAATTGCTTTTTCATCGATTGTTTTAGCGTGAATGTTCCATAAATAAGAATTGACATTATCTAATTTAGATGAGGAGCGACCTAGAATGGAGACTTTATATCCTTTTTCAAGTAGTTTTGTTTTAAGTTGAGTTCCAACCATTCCACTTCCTCCAGCTATTAATACTCTTTTCATTTTTTTTATAGAAAATTAAACCCTAGTCAGAATAATTTATTCGTGGTGATTTTTTTATCATATCCGAAATTAAGACTTTTCACTAGTCTAGAGATTAAAAAAGTGCTTATTCTTATTAAGAAAGAAACAATTCTAATAGGGTTATTTATTAAAATTATTTGTTTCCGAGTTTATTTCAGCGCTTTCCGATTAAAATAAGTTGCTGTTAATCAATGTTTTGATTTATTTTATATAAAAGAATAGTTATTTCACTATCAATTATGATAGCATTACTATTACATTTGCATTAAAATTAGTTAAATAACAAATAATAAATGGAAGATAAAGAGTTGTTTACGCCATTAAAAAGATTTTTCAACTTGCTAAAAGTTGATCGACAAGAAATAATTAGTGTTTATGTTTATGCACTTTTTAATGGGATTGTTACCTTGTCTATTCCAATCGGAATACAGGCTATTATCAGTTTTATTACTGCAGGAGAGGTTTCAAGTTCATGGATTGTGCTAGTAGCATTTGTAATATTGGGTGTTGGTTTTACAGGAGTAATGCAAATTATGCAATTGACCATTACTGAGAATTTACAACAAAAATTATTTGCTCGATCTGCTTTTGAGTTTGCTTACCGTATTCCAAGGATGAAAATGGAAGCAATAGATAAGTATTATATGCCAGAAATGGTTAACCGTTTTTTTGATACGCTTTCAGTGCAAAAAGGATTACCTAAAATATTAATGGATTTTTCGAGTGCATCTTTACAGATTGTTTTCGGACTTATTTTACTCTCATTGTATCATCCATTCTTTATTATGTTTAGTATGGTTTTAATCCTAATCGTGTATTTAATTTTTAAGTTTACCACTCCAAGAGGTTTAAAAACTAGCCTTAAAGAATCTGCCCATAAATATGAGGTAGCGCATTGGTTAGAAGAGTTGGCAAGAGCAAACTCTACTTTTAAATTAGCAGGAAAAACACCATTACCTCTAGCGCGTACTGATGAAAAAGTTTCTGATTATTTAACCTACAGGAAGGCACATTTTAAGACATTGTTATTACAGTATGTAAATCTTGTTGGGTTTAAAATGATTATTGCTGCTGGATTACTATTAATAGGAGGGTTGTTGGTTATTAATCAACAAATGAATATTGGCCAGTTTGTAGCTTACGAAATTATTATCATTTTAGTTTTAGCTTCTGTAGAAAAACTTATTTTAAGTATGGAAACTATATATGATGTGCTTACTGCGATTGAGAAGGTTGGAAGTGTAACAGATATACCTTTAGAGGAGGATAAAGGAGCTCCATTTAACATAAATGCAGATGAAGGAATTTCAATTCAAACAAAAAATTTGTCTTTTCAATTTGCTGATGCAAAAGATAAGGTTGTCGATAATTTAAACTTCGGAGTCAAAAGCGGAGAACATTTATGTGTTGCAGGAAGTAGTGGGTCTGGAAAATCATTTTTACTACAATTAATATCTGGGCTTTTTGATAGTTACCAAGGTTCAATTTCTTTTAATCGTATGCCTATATCAAGTTTTTGCAGAGAAGATTTAAGGTCGTACATTGGGGATAGCCTTTCGAAAGAAGATATTTTTAAAGGAACAATAATTGAAAACATAACATTAGGAAAGCCAAATATTTCTATGGAGCAAATTCAAGAAGTTGTAACAGTTTTAGGATTGTCTGATTTTGTGGCGAGTACAGATTACGGTTATGCAACTGTACTTATGCCTGAGGGTAAAAATTTACCTAAAAGTGTTCGAATGAAAATAATGTTAGCTCGTAGTATTGTCGGGAACCCGAGATTGGTGTTGTTGGAAGATAGCTTTAATTACCTGGCTAAAAATGACAGGCAAAACTTCATGAATTATTTATTAGATAGAAAGCATAACTGGACTGTAATTGCCATATCAAACGAAGAGGAAGTTGCAGCTCAGTTTGATAAAGTTTTAGTTTTGGATAAGGGAGGGGTAATTGCAAATGATGATGCTTCAGTAAGGCTAGCTAATTCAGGCTATCAAGAAGAGATAACTAATGAATTAATAAGTGCTAATGGGCAAGATTATTATGCTGAAGGAACAATTGAATACAAATCAGGAAATGAAGTGTTGGCAGTTGTAAATTTTGAAACAAATTCTAATGAAAACGCAAGCTTAACACAAAATGGAATTTCAACAGAATTTGACCATACTAATTATTAGACCAGGACCATTTGACCAAAGAAGAGTTTAAAATAATATACGATCTATATTATTAATAATATTAGAAGTTATATCTAATACCGATCTGGTAATGAAGAATTGGTTACAGATATTGCTCAAGAAACTTTTATAAAGGTTTGGGGGAAACAATTTGATTTCCATCCTAATAAAACCAAAAGCTTGTGTATATTTAGATTCATCGACAAATCTTTTAATTTGGCTTTTATAAAACGACAAAATTAAAAACAAAACAAAAAAGTATTTTTTTCTTAAAATATGCTCAAAGGGTTTTCCCAGTTATTTCCTATTAAACTTATTATTACCTAATAACTTTTCTAAAACCCCAAGAGCAGCTCTTTCTCCAGAAATCATAGCTGCATTTAGTGAACCATTTAATTGAGTATCTCCTGCTAAAAATATACTTGAAGTTAAACTTGTTTCAGAGGGAAACATTTCATACTCTAAATTGTTCAATTCAGGTAATGCCATCGATATGTTATACTGCTTTATAAATTTACAAGAATCATCTATACCAAAACACTCTTTTAACTCTCTTTCTACCTCCTTAATAAGTAAATCAATTGGTAGGTTTTGATTGTTTATTATAGTTACCGAAAGCAATTCTTTAGTTGGTTTTGCAACAGTATCTAGACTTGTATGGTAAAATATATTATTTATTAATGTTCCGCTTTTGGACAGTAAACCAATTAATTTCTTACTAATAATTCTACTTTCAGTTTCAAAATATAAGGTATTGCAAGATTTCCATTTGGTTGACTGATTTTTTAAAGTGGGGATTAAATTACTTGCTTCAGTTGCAACTATTGTAAAATGACTTTCTAATACTTCCCCATCCTCAAGTACTATTTCTCTATCTTTAATGGTTGCTACTTTTGTGTTAAACCTGAAAGAGGTATGCTTTAAATTATTAACCAATTGCCTTGGAATTGCTTCAATTCCAGCTTTTGGAATCGCTGCATATCCTTCACCAAACATTTTATAAATAAACTCAAACATTCTACTTGATGTTTTAAGTTCTATTTCAAGAAAAATCCCACTAAAAAAGGGTTTAAAAAAATTAGTAATTATTTCATCTGAAAAACCAAAAGCTGTTAAGTATGAAAAAGTAGATTGTTCTTTATCTGAAAATATAGCTGAAATACTTTTTCGCTTTAAAATACTATTTAGTTTCAGTATTTTCAGTTTATCTGAAAAATTCCCTATTCCAGAAAATAAGGTAGGAAACAATAAAGAGATGTCTTTAATAGGGTCACCTATTATTTTTTGCTTGCTATCTTTAAAAATAGCAGCTCCAGGCAAGAACTCCTGCAAATCAAGAGCTTCAAAATCAAGATATTTCTGAGCTGCTGGGTATGCTGTTAATAATACCTGGAAGCCATGATCTAATTGATAACCCTTTACAATATCTGTTTTTACTCTTCCGCCAGCACGATCTGCTGAATCTATAACAACAGCGCTAAATCCATTATCTTCTAAAACCTTAGCAGCTATTAACCCACTAATCCCAGCACCAATAATATGTATTTTATAGTCTTGCTTATTCATAAGTATTTT
>JAQXDJ010000434.1 GCA_029251425.1 Vicingaceae bacterium | reverse complement strand
TATCTCTTAATGGTATCGTTGGATCTTTTTCTTCAGCATGAAGGAACATTTTTAAACGTTTATACCTTCTTAAATCAATATTCATCACTTTATATGCTGCTCGAGCATCCCCATCAGCCAAATTACAAACATTTAATGCTAACGACTGTTCGTTTAATTGTTGAGTTTGCCCTCCTGTTGATGGGTTTGGGTTAATTTCTCTATCAATACCAGGAGGAATAATATAGTTAACTGGTGTTTTAGAACTGTTTTCTTCCACATTTACAGCTGACACGTCAAATGTAGTGGCATCATCGTCATTCCCTAAGAAATCTCCTGGACCTAATAAGCTTCCAGAAAATCTTCTCCACTCTCCTCTAACTAAATCTAATTTAGCAAAACGAAGCACAACTTCTTTACTGAATCCTTTCATAAACATTCTCATAAATCGAATTGATTTAAAATCTTGCATATTCCCTATTACACTTTCTGGCTCTCTAATTGGAATTTTAAATTGATACCAATTTACTTGCCTACTTCTTCCATCAGCAGTTCTAACTGTAGTTTGTAATACATTATTAATGTAGTTATTTCCAACATTTGAAGGATTAACAGTTGCTGGACTTAAATCAACTGAATATTGATAATAATTTTCTCTAAAATCTAAATTATTATTTGCATTAATATCTTCAATATCTGGTCTGGTTGTAGCTGCAGAAGAGTAATTTGAAGGGTCTTGTTCTGATGTATTTGAATTACCATCTACTCCATTATGAAATTTATATCGCTCTAAAATACTTAAGCCTTGGTTGTCATAATCATCTCCTCTATAATGGTGATGATTATCTCCAGAAGGATCTAAAACAGGGGATCCATTAGGTCCAGGAGAAGTAAATCCGCTAAAATTTGGAAAGAAAAAAGCTTCATCTGCATCATTTAATCCATCTAATCCAATATCTTGAAAAGGTCTTGTACTTGGCGTATTATCAAAAGCAGGAACTAACGCAGGAATAGTAGGAACTCTACCCCAAACTGTTGTATCAACTAAATTGGCATTTAATCCTGATGTGTAATCAATATCAGATAATGGCATTGCATTTTCAACCGATTTTCTATCATCTTTTAAAATATCCTCAGAAATATCACCTAAATTAAAATATAGTTTCCCTCCTGGATGACTTGCATCTCCATCTTCATCATCAAAAGGATCCATCATCCAAAACATAATGAACTCAACATTTGAAGTTTCAAAATCTGTCGTTTCAATTTGTCGCATAATCCCACCCCAACGAGAAGATGGATTTGATAAAACACCACTAGCACTCATTCCTGAACCAACCCCAGTTCCATCATCAAAATTATATTGCCCTCTTTCTGTTGGATAAAACGCTAAATCTAATGTCGAAATATTTTGAGTTGTACCATTCGCTACAGATTTAAAAGGGAACACTTCTGTTTGTAAAACCTCTCTAGAGTAATGATTCGATTGCAATTCAGGGTCATCTTCAATGTGTTGTGGCGTTCTAGAATCGTTTCTCCAAAATAAAGGATCAATATTATACCAAGCCATTCTTGCTCTATTAAATCCATATTGCAATGTAGTATCTAATGGGAAAATTCCTTCAGGGAATAATGTAGGTTGTCCTTGAGGTGTACTGGCTAATTTCCATTGAGATATTGTTCGCATATCAATTGTTGATTGACTTCCTTCAAAATCATCTAAATATGCAGTCCCATCTTTTCCAATTGCACCAGGGTTTCCAGGTAATAATTTAGCAAATTCACCTTCAATTGTAATGGTAGATTTTTCTTTAGTACTGTATATTGGAAGTTTATCTGCTAACCTTGTTAACAAAGGAACTTCATGAGAATAAGTTAAATCAAACCCAACAATAGTATTATTAATTGGCTCATCACCAATATTAATTTTATTGGTTAATGGTCTTTCAGAGAGTTTTAAAGCTGTAGCTCCCAAATTAAAATTCTCATTAAATTTATAATCTAAACGAGTACCCATTAATGTTTTTGTTTGAACATTAAATAAAGATTGACTTTCTAAAGATATTTTTATAGGTGTTCCCGATTGTAAAATTCCATCGTTTATAATTTTAACTCTCCCTAAATTATAATCTACAGTATAATCTACATTTTCTGTTAATGCAGCTCCACCGGCAGTAACAGTAACAGATCCTGCTGGAATATTCATTGCATTTAAAGCAATATCAGAACTAGATGCCGAAGAATATTGACCTTTTATACTAAACCTGTTTTTAGATACATCTTGTTCTGCAAGTGTCTGTGGCGTAACATACAATGAATCAAAAGCATATTTATTAGCTGTCTGAGTATTTGAAAATTGGCTTCTCAAATGAGATCCAAAAGGTTCTAATACCGGGAAATAAACTCGTCCATTATTTGAATTAATCGTTACTCCATTAATATAATCAAAAACTCCATCAGGGTTGGCCTGATTAGCCGTATTTAATCTATCTAAATTCATTACACTAACCAAGGGTTTTCCATTAATTGCTCCTTCTGGAATAAAAGGAATCTTAACTCCTGTTGCTGGATTATTGTAAAAAATATCAAAATAAAAATCATCTGGAGATACATTAAAAGCTCCTAAAGCATAAACGTTTTTCATCATTAAATCCCAAGTAGGAAGCTGTGTATTAATATTTGTTCCTTTTAACAACTTCACAAATAAACCATCTGTCCCTGTTACTCCATCTGTAGAAAATTCACCAACTTGATATATCTGACCATCTAACCTATATTGAAATGAAACTGCTAAGATTTCATCAGGGTTTAATCTTGAGTTTAATGATATATAACCCAACTCAGCATTTAATATGTAACGAGAAGGTTCTAAAAGTCTTGCGTTTTCATATTTTTCAAAATCAGTTCCATTAACAAAACCCCTTGTAGTTAATACTTGATTAGCATTTACAAAAGCCCTAATCTGATCATTCCCTGAAGTACCTAGTGTATCAGCAATATTAAAATATAAGTTATTCGCATTATTATCAGAAAAATCAGCATTAGGAGCAGTATTATTATCTGTAACCTGTGCATTATTGAAAATATTAGACTGAGTTCCTTCACCCAAATCCATAAAACCTATAATGTTTTTTAACCCATTGGTTGCACTATTCGTATTAGAAACCCAAACTTCAACCTTAGTAATTACAGCTCTTGAATTAATGATTGGAGGAGTTGATAAAGATCGCTCATAATTATCTCTAAAATATTGAGATAAAAAGTAGTGTTTGTTTTCCTCATAATCAGATGCTTCTTTTTCGAACTTCTTAATTTGAGCCCCACCTTTCACTTCTATTTCTTTCTTCTCCCCTTTTTCTTGAGATAAAACACTTGTTACCGTCAATCTACCAAACCTTAATTCTGTTTTAATACCAAACAAAGTCTGACTACCAGTAATTAATTGTCCCTTTAAAGGAAGTGAAACATTACCCGCTTCAATTTTTTGAATTATTTCATCTTCATACCCAGTATATTCAATTTTCATTTGATTTTCAAAATCAAATGTTGCTTCGGTATTAAAGCTCGTGGTTATTTTTAGCTTTTCTCCAATGTGTCCAACTAAATTTAATTGTATTTGCTGACCAAAATCAAAAACAGTTGTACTTCTTTGATTTGCTGGTAAAGCAGGATTATCTCGTGTAGATCTATTTATTCCGAAGGTAAGTTCTGCGGATCCTTGCGGACGAATATCTATTACGTTTCCTCCAAAAATTCGATCAAAAGCCTCACCTTTTACAGTTAACTTAGGTCTAAAGCCTTTTGTTTGATTAATATCATCAGCTGCAGATTTTTGTTTCCAATAGTCTTGTAAAGATTTTTTTGAATCATAATCTAAATATTCTTCAAACCCCATTGAGGTAGGATTTCTGAAATTTCTATCTCCTATTTTTTCTGAATAACTATAAGTTCCTGTTTCTGGATCGTATTCAAATTTTGACTGAATATTACTAGGTCTTTTCAAGAACATTCCACTTGAATTTTGACTGCCCGGACCACCTATACCGTCTTTCATTGGGTAACGCAAATCTATTTCTGGTGAATCTATAGGAAAAGCCTCTTCTTGATAATCTAAAATATTCGCATGCTGTGCTGCTTCAGATTTTGCAGGGTTAACCATAAAGTTTACAGCAATTATTACAGCGGCAAACCCAATGATTAAAAATGTTGTATTATATGTAGAATTCTTTAAACTCAATTAACTTCTTACTTAGAGACTTTTTAAAGCTCTTTTAATAAGTTCTTCAACAGAAAAATCATCCCCTGCTTTTACAATTTTATTTAGCGCTTTTTCTGCTGAGTTTTTAGCAAACCCTAACATAACTAATGCACTTAACGCTTCATCCTTAACAGTATTGTTTGAAGGCAAAGAAATTGTTGACCCACTATCTACTTTTGCGATCTTATCTCTCAAGTCAATTATTATTCGTTCAGCCGATTTTGCACCAATACCTTTTACACTTTTAAGTGTATTAACATCACTATTCAATATTGCTTGTTTAGTTTCATTTGGAGATAAAGATGATAATATCATTATGGCTGTTGCAGAACCAACCCCAGAAACAGAAATTAGCAATCTGAACAATTCTCTTTCACTTGTTTCTTTAAAACCGTAAAGTAATTGAGCATCTTCTCGTACTACAAAATGGGTATATAGTAAACATGTTTCGCCCTCTCCTATTTGCGAAAAAGTATTTAATGAAATCTTAATTTCATACCCTACTCCTCCACAATCAATAATTACATAAGTGGGAGTTTTATCTACCAGCTTTCCTTTTATCTGTGCAATCATAATTTATTTCCTTGTTTGTACATCAGCAACAGCTATCGTTACCATGTTAACTATTTCTCTAACTGAACTTCCTAATTGTAAAATATGTACAGGTTTTTTCATTCCTAACAATATTGGTCCAATAGCTTCATTTCCACCCATTTCTTGCATTAACTTGTAAGCTATATTTCCTGAAGACAGGTTAGGGAAAATTAATGTATTTGTATTTCTTCTGGCTAAATCTGAAAATGGGAATATCTCAGTTCTCAATTCTTTATTTAGAGCAAAGTTTGCCTGAATTTCACCATCAACTATAATGTCAGGATATTGTTCATGTAACATTTTTGTAGCTTCTCTCATTTTTATTGGATCCTCTCCTTCAGACGATCCAAAATTCGAATATGAAAGCAAAGCTACTCTAGGAGTAATTTTAAATCGATTTACAATTTTTGCTACGAGAGCTGTTATATCAACAATGTCTTGAGCTGTAGGATTTTCATTCACAGTGGTATCAGCAAAAAAGAAAGGACCATTTTTAGTAAATAAAATATACATTCCAGCAATTTTTGCAACATCATCATCTGTGCCAATTACTTGCAATGCAGGACGAATAGTACTTGCATAGTTCCTTGTTAATCCAGAAATTAAAGCATCAGCTTCTCCAAACTCAACCATAGCAGAACCAAAATAATTCCTACTCCTCATCATATCCCTAGCTTCAACTAAGGTTATTCCTCTTCGTTTTCTTTTCTCAAATAATAGCTCAGCAAATTTTTGTTTTCTATCATTTTCACTAGAACTTCTTGGATCGATAATAGGAATATCTCCTAATTCTAAACTATACTCGTCAACTAATTCTTGTATTTTTTTTACCTTACCTAGTAAAATTGGGTTTGCAATTCCTTCTTCAGCAAAAATTTGTGCTGCTTTTAATGTTTTATAATTATCAGCTTCAGCAAAAACAACTTTTTTAGGATTACGTTTAGCTTTTTGGGTAATATTTTTAATCAATTTATTATCCAAACCAAGTCTTCTTGACAATTCTTCTTGGTAAGCGCTCCAATCTTCTATATCTATTTGTGCAACTCCAGAATCCATAGCTGCTTTAGCTACTGCTGGAGCAACGGTTGTTATTAACCTAGGATCTAAAGGTTTAGGGATAATAAAATCTCTCCCAAACATAAAGTTCTTTTCATCATAAGCTTCATTAACTTCTTCAGGAACCGCTTCTTTTGCCAACTCAGCAATTGCTTTAACTGCAGCCAGTTTCATCTCTTCATTAATACAAGTAGCTCTCACATCTAACGCTCCTCTAAAAATAAACGGAAACCCTAACACATTGTTTACTTGATTAGGATGATCTGATCTTCCTGTTGCAATAATTATATCTTCTCTAGATGCAATTGCATCTTTGTACGAAATTTCTGGGTCTGGATTTGCTAAAGCAAAAACAATAGGATTTGAAGCCATTTTTTTAACCAAATCCTTAGTTAAAATACCGCCTTTTGACAAACCTAAAAACATATCTGCGTCAACAATTGCTTCTTCAAGTGTATCAATTTTTCTAGAAGTAGCAAATATTGCTTTATCTTTTGACAACTCTTCACGATCATTTCTAATAACACCCTTACTATCCAACATAACAATGTTCTCTTTTTTCATACCAAGAGAAACGTATAGTTTTGAACAAGACATGGCGGAAGCTCCTGCCCCACTAACAACCAATTTAATATCTTCTATATTTTTTTCAGCCAATTCAACAGCATTCAACATTCCTGCTGAAGAAATTATTGCAGTACCATGTTGGTCATCGTGCATTACTGGAATATTTAACTCTGCCTTTAATCGCTCTTCAATTTCAAAACACTCAGGAGCTTTAATATCTTCTAAATTTATCCCCCCGAAAGTTGGTGCAATAGCCTTAACCGTATTTACAAAAAGATCAACATCAGTAGCATCAACTTCAATATCAAAAACATCAATGTCTGCAAAAATTTTAAACAAAAGACCTTTACCCTCCATTACTGGCTTTGATGCTTCTGGCCCGATATCTCCTAAACCCAAAACAGCTGTACCATTAGAAATGACAGCAACTAAATTCCCTTTAGCTGTGTATTTATAAACATCCTCTTTATTTGCAGCAATTTCCATGCAAGGAACTGCTACCCCTGGAGAATACGCCAAAGACAAATCTCTCTGTGTACTATATGGTTTTGTTGGTACAACTTCAATCTTACCTGGTTTGTTTCCCTGAAAATGATACTCTAACGCCTCTATGTCTTTCCTTGATTTTCCCATACTTAATATTTTCTACTAAAACCCGTAAAAATACCAATAAAATTCGGGGTTAACGACTGAAAACAAGGTAAATTCACAACAACAAAAACAAGCTTGTAATTAATTGTAAATGAGTACATTTAACCACAAAAAAATCCATAAAATAAATGAAAAAGATTATAGTTTTTACTGGTGCAGGAATAAGTGCTGAAAGCGGAATCAAAACATTCAGAGATAATGATGGATTGTGGGAGAATTACAACATTGAAGAAGTAGCAACTCCTGAAGCATGGATAAAGAACCCCAAACTTGTATTAAAATTTTACAACGAAAGACGGAAGCAGGTCCTTAAAGCAAAACCGAACAAGGCTCATTTAGATTTAGTTAAGCTAGAAAATAAATATGACACTTATATTATAACCCAAAACATTGACGATTTGCACGAAAGAGCCGGATCCTCAAAAATACTTCACTTACATGGAGAAATATTAAAATCAAGAAGCACATTCAATAATTCAACCTACAATATTGAAGGAACAAAACTAAATTTTGGAGACTTATGTGAAAACAAAAGTCAACTTAGACCTGATATAGTTTGGTTTGGTGAAGCAGTACCCAATATGATTAAAGCAGAGGAACTATGCAACGATGCTGATATTCTTATTATAATTGGGACGTCTTTATCAGTATATCCTGCTGCCAACATTTTAGATTATGTACCAGCTAATTGTGAAAAATACATTGTTGACCCCAACAAAACAGAGTCTTTAAGTGACAAAAATATAACCTTAATTCAAAAAAAAGCGAGCACTGGAATCCCAATACTCGCTAAAATTTTATCTCAAAAAGATTCTATCTCACAATAAATCTTTCCGTCTTAACAGCTTCTCCTGCAACCTTAATTGCATAAAAGTAAACTCCTGAATTCATTTCGTTAGTATTCAAAACTTCTGTTCCTTTAGTAGAACTCAATCTTCTCGATACTATTTCTTTACCTAAAACATCATAAACGTTTAACACTATATTATTAGCACTACCTTTAACATTATATTTAACTGTAAGGTTATCTGTTGCTGGATTTGGATAGGCGCTCAAAACTACATCTTCTGACAAAACTCTTTCAACAGAGGTTGGTGAACCGTTCTTCCATTTTATTATAGAAACTACCGTATCTGTAGGAGTAGCCACATTTCGAATAATCACCTTCCACACTGCAGAATCACCAGTTGACCAACCAAAAGCAAAAGGAGCAACCTTTAAACTATCATAAATAGCTCCCGAGGCAACCAATGCAGCATCACCAATTTGCTGAACAGTAGAAACACCTGCTGTACCTTCATAACATGCAGTACCATAACAAACCTGTAAATTTAAACCTGTAGGATTAACAAGCTCCTGAACATCAACTGTTAAACTAGCACTAGCGCCAGTTAAATTCTCCACATGAAACTTAGTCGAGCTTAAATAGTTACCATTTCCATATTCAGCATGGTTTGCTGGCAGGGAGACATCATTTGTCCCCATAAAATCAAATGTTTGAGCTGAAAGGTTTAAAGAAACAAACGCAGTTGCTACAAAGAGTATATTTTTAATCATAATTTATATTTTTTAATTGTTACAACCCAAATTTAGTTTTTTATACAACATAAATAAAGTTTCCCTAAACCTATTGTATACTTGTTGAAATATAGGATTCCAATAATATTAAAAACAACATATTTTTTTTCATAGCACATTCTGTAAATTTGATGTCAAATATTTACTAAAAATACTATTATGAAAAAATTATTACTTACTACGCTGAGCATTGCTGCAGGGTTTGGAGCTTTCTCTCAAACTTTTGTATCAACTGCTGCTCAAAACAAAAATGTTGTTCTTGAAGAATTAACAGGGAAAACTTGTCAATACTGTCCTGACGGACACAAGAGAGCCCAAGATCTTAAAAATGCTAACCCAGGTAGAGTTGTTCTACTTAACATCCACACTGGAGGTTATGCGGCTGGAACACCTAACTACCGTTCAACATGGGGAGATTATGTTGGAGGACTATATAGTGTTTCTGGATATCCAACTGGAGCTGTTAATAGAGATGATTTTGGAGCTGGTGTAATGACTAGTAGAGGTGATTGGGCTGCAAATGCTGCTACTACACTAGGTACATCATCACCTGTAAACGTTGCTGGACAAGCATCAATCAACTTAGATACTAGAGCACTTACTTTAAATGTTGAGACTTATTATACTGCTGCAGGTACTGGAACTACTAACAAATTACACGTTGTTATTATGCAAAGTAACATTGCTGGACCTCAAACAGGAGGTGCTACATACAACCCTACTGCAATTCTTCCAAATGGAGATTACAATCATACGCACATGGTTAGACATACATTAACACCAAATGCTGGAGATAACATCGCTACTATATCTTCAGGTACATTTCAAGCTAATCCTTACACATACACTATTCCTACACAAATTAACAACATACCTGTTAATTTAGCTGATTTAGAAATAGCTGTTTTTGTAACTGAAGGAGCTGCTACAGGTAAAGTTGTTACTGGAGATTATGCTTCAATATCTTTTACTACAGCAACACCACTAGGTGCATCTAATGGTGCAGCTTCAATGGATGCTTCATTAGGTGCTGTTTGTGGTACTACTGTTGATGCAACTATGAAAATTACTAACATGGGCAATGCAGCATTAAATACTGCTACAGTTCAATACATTGTTAACGGAGGAACTCCTGCTACATACCAGCACACATTCACTAGCCCTTTAGCTACTGGACAATATGAAGATATTACAATTCCTGGAATTGCAGGATTAACTTCTGGTGGAGCTAGTAGTAACATTGATTTAAGCATTACTATGTTAAATGGTTCAGCTAATCCTGGAACAAACACATCAGCTGGTCATTCTGTTTCAACTGCATCAACTACACAAGCAGGAAGTACTGCAGGTGTAATTAACATTACAACTGATAGATGGGGTGCTGAAACTACTTGGGAATTATATGATGAAACTGCTGGTTCAGCTGTTGCTTCTGGTGGTCCTTATACTAATGAAGCTGCTAACGGAGCGTACCCTCAAGCAGCAGTTAATGCTACTTTAGTTGACGGAAACTGTTATAAGTTTATCGTTGAAGATTCATACGGTGACGGAATGGATGGTGGTTTTGGTACTGGAACATTCTCTCTAGTTGTTGGAGGTACTACTGTATCATCAGGAGGAAACTTTGGTGACTCAGATGGAGAAAAATTTGTTTTAGATGTTTCTACTGGAATTAACGATAATGTTTCTTCAAACAATGTTTCTATTTTCCCTAACCCAACTAAAGATGTTTCAGTTATCAATTTTGAATTAACTGAATCTACTTTAGTAGAAATGGAAGTTGTAAATTCTGTTGGAAGTATTGTAAACAATTCTTCACAAACTATGAATTCAGGAGCTCAAAAAATTACTTTTGATGGAACTGAATTACCAAATGGAATATATTTTGTAAACCTTACATTAGGTAACAAAGTAATTACAAAAAAGATTTCTTTAATTAAGTAATTTTATACTTAAAATAAAATTTTAAGAATCAGTAGTGTGGCACTATATTTGCCTTTCCACTACTGATTCTTTTTTATATAAAAACATTTAAAATGAAAAAACTAGTCTTATTATCAATTATTACACTTGCAAGCACATTTGCATTCTCTCAAAAAGAGGCAAGACCTATCCCTTCTGCTAATATTAAAAATTTGGATGGAGAAACTGTAAACACCAAAAAATTTAACAATGAAGGTAAACCAATGATTATTAATTTTTGGGCCACATGGTGTACACCATGCAAAAGAGAGTTAAATAACATTGCTGATGTTTATGATGATTGGGTAGAAGAAACTGGAGTAAAACTAATTGCAATTTCAATTGACGATTCTAGAAATGCTGGAAAAGTTGCACCATATGTTAATGGAAAAGGTTGGGACTACGAAGTTTACATTGATGCTAATCAAGATTTTCAGCGTGCAATCGGCTTTCAAAACCCACCATTTACAGCTGTAATTGACGCTAATGGTCAAATAGTGTGGACACACTCAGGTTACGTTGAAGGTGATGAAGAAAAGCTATATGAAATAGTTAAAAAAGTAGCTGCAGGAGAAAAAATTGATCACAAATAATAAGATTTCAAGAATAACTTTAATAAGCCCGATTTTTTTATAAAATCGGGCTTATTTTTGTTATCTAATTTTTTAGAAGTAATATGAAACTAAACAAACGCACACTTTTTTTATTTGTAATTGGTTTACTGACCTCCAACATCTCATTCTCTCAAGGTTTTGATGATGTGATGAGCCGAGGACAAGTCCATGGAAATTTCCAAATGGATATGCAATATTATCAAGAAGATAGCCTTATCGGTGCAACAAATGTTCCCGAAGATTTATTGATGAATGGCTTTGCCAATATAAATTATACAAACGGAAATTTTGAAGCAGGGTTTCGATATGAAAGTTATTTAAATACAATGCTTGGTTTTCCTCCTAACTATAAAGGAAATGGAATAGGTTATCGCTATGCTTCTTTTACCAACGAAGAAATGAAAGTTACTGTTGGTAATTATTATGAGCAGTTTGGTAACGGACTAATTTTCAGATCTTACGAAGCAAGAGGCTTAGGATTAGACAATGCAATGGATGGTATAAGAATTAATTATAAAATAGCAGAAGGATTAAACGTAAAAGGAATAATAGGAAAACAACGTTTTTATTTCGAGACGGGAGAAGGTATTGTTAGAGGAGTTGATGGAGAGTTAATGGTAAACGATTTTTTTGGAGGATCTCTTAAAGAATCAAAAACAAAACTAACTATAGGTGGTAGTTTTATAAGTAAGTTCCAAGCAGATCAAGACTCTAAATACAATCTACCTGAAAATGTTGGTGCTTCAGCTGGTAGATTAACTTTAAGAAGAGGTAAGGTTAGTTTTAACGGAGAGTACGCTAAGAAAATAAATGATCCGAACTCTGACAACAATTTTATCTATAAAGAAGGTCAAGCATTTTTTGCTGAAACAGTGTATTCAACTAAAGGGTTTGGAATTACACTTTCAGCCAAAGGGGTTGATAATATGAGTTTCAGATCAGATCGTACAGCTTCTGAAACCGACTTACAAATAAATTACCTTCCTGCACTTACAAGACAACATACATATAACTTATTAGCTACACTTTACCCTTATGCTACCCAACCAAATGGAGAGGTCGCATTTCAAGGCGAGCTTATAAAAAAATTCAAAAAGAAAACACTCTTAGGTGGTAAATATGGAACTAGTATTTTAATCAATTACTCTACTGTATTCAATATTGATTCAACTGCGCTCCCTGCATCAGACACCTCTGAAATAGGTTATGAAAGTAATCTATTTGCTATTGGAGATGAAAAATATTACGAAGAAATTAATGTTGAAATTTCAAAAAAATTCAGCAAAAAAATCAAAGCTACTTTTACCTATTCCAATCTAATGTTTAATCAAGCAGTCGTTCAAGGAAAAACACCACAAGATCATCCTGATATTTATGCAAACATTGGAGTAGTTGATGTAACTTATAAAATAAATAAAAAGCATGCCATTAGAACTGAGATTCAAGGGCTATTTACAGAGCAAGATAAGCAAGATTGGGGGACTGTCTTAATCGAATACACGTATTCTCCTCATTGGTTTATTGCAGTTATGGATCAATATAACTACGGAAATAAAAAGTCTAATGAAAGAATACATTATTACTTTGCTTCTGCTGGATACTCAAAAGGAACCAATAGAATACAACTAGGATATGGAAGACAAAGAGCTGGTATTTTCTGTGTTGGTGGTGTTTGCAGGAATGTTCCTGCAGCAAGTGGTTTAACTCTTTCTATAACAAGTAGCTTTTAACGGACAATTAATTATTTTTATTATGAGAAATTTATTTATTCTAATATTCGCAAGCTTAATAATATTTGTAGGTTGCGACAAAATAGACAACCCTATTCCAAATACAATTATCACAGATGGTATTCTTTGGGACGATTCACTTTATACTGAATCGGATCCAAGTATGAGAAAAATAATTATAGAAGAATACACTGGACAACTTTGTACAAACTGCCCAAACGGAGCAGCAGAAGTAAATCGATTAGACAGTGTTTATGGGGAGCAATTAATTGCGGTATCTGTACATGCCACTAATTTTGCAGCTCCTGCTAATTCAGATTTATCTACTCCACCTGACGGTGTTTTAGACTACACACAAGATTTTAGGACTGAAGCGGGAAGCGAATATGAAACAACCTTTGGAGTTTCAGGGATACCAAAAGCATCTGTATCAAGATTAAACAATTCTATAATGGTTGGAATACCTCAATGGCAAATAGACATTGATGCTATTAAAAATGATGTACCACAAATCAGCATTGGTCTTTCTACATTATATAATGATTCATCAAGAACTGTTAAAGCAATTGTAAGTACAGAATGGCTTGCTGCTGGATCTGGAGGTTATAATTTACAATTGTACCTTCTTGAAGATAGCGTTATTGGAGATCAATTAGACGGAAGTACTCATCTTCTTCAAAGTTACACACACCGTCACATGTTAAGAACCACGCTTAATGGTACATGGGGAACTCCAATTCCAAGTACAAATATTGGAGATATGGATACTCAGGACTTTTCAATTACACTTGAACCTGAATGGGATAAAAAACATTGTATTGTAGTTGCTTATATCTATAAAGTAAGCCCAGATTATGAAATAATACAAGCTGAAGAACTTCATATAGTAGCTGATCATTAAAACGTTTAAATAGTTGAAGCCCTTAGTTAACTAGCTAAGGGCTTTTTTTATTATCTTTGAGTTAATGAGAATATTCGTTTTTACATTATGCTTTATTTCTTTAACCTGTACTGCACAAGTTTTTAAACCTGGTTTAATTGCTGGAATTAGCGGAAGTCAAATAGAGGGTGATGGTTATGGAGGCTATGATAAAATAGGTTTTATTGCTGGAGGGTTTGTAAAATCTGACTTATCAGAAAAATTATCTACTCAGTTTGAAATTTACTTTATAACCAAAGGAAGCTTTGATGCGTTACATCCTGACAAAGGAGATTTTGATAGTTACAAAGTAAATTTAAGCTATATTGAAATTCCTGTTGCATTACAATACAATCAGAAACAATTTACATTTGAAGCTGGATTATATTTAGGTAAATTAATTGGTACTCCTAAAATATTTGATGAGACTGGAGAGAGGTTTATTGTTCAATATCCATTTAAAAGTTTTGATTTTGGTGGTTTACTTGGCATTTCTTATCATTTAAATGACCATTTCATTTTAAATTTAAGATCAAAAAATTCATTAATACCAATAAGAGATTTTCCTAATTTAGATCAAGGCGGAATATTCAATAATTTACTGCAAAACGGTTGGTATAATGTTGATTTAAACTTTTCAATTAGATATGAGTTCGGACAGTAAGAGAAAAATCGTTATTGCAATATCTGGGGCTTCTGGAAGTGTTTATGCTAAATTAATATTAGATGCTTTAGAAACTCTTCAATCAAATAACGTTGATAAAATAGAGGTTGGTGTTTTAATGTCAGACAATGCAAAAGTAATTTGGGAAGGAGAATTAAGAGATGAAAATTATAAAAATTACCCTTTTACATTTTATAATAAGACTGACTTTAATGCTCCTTTTGCATCAGGTTCAGCAAAATATGACACCATGATTGTTCTGCCCTGTTCTATGGGAACATTAGGCAGAATAGCAAATGGCATTTCCAACGATTTATTAACACGTGCTGCTGATGTTATTTTAAAAGAGCGTAGAAAATTAATTTTAGTAGCTCGAGAAACACCATATAGCCTTATCCATATTAACAATATGAAATTAGTTACTGAAGCTGGTGGAATTATTTGTCCTGCAACACCTTCTTTCTACAGCAATCCAACTACAATTGAAGAGCTTGCAAAAACTGTTGTTGATAGAGTTTTAGATTTAGCAGGAATTGAGAATAGCAGTTTTAGGTGGGGAGAATAATTACAACTTCCATCCTATTTCAAAAAATCGATATTTCTTTTTAGCCCTTTGAACTTGGTTCGTTTAACTGGTGATTTTTTAAAAACTTCTTGAAATAGCTCTTCCGTAATTTCATTCCATTCGCTTTTTGAAAAATTTAATAACTTCTCATTAGGTTTAAATCTTGGTTCATGATGCGTTAATGAAAATCGATTCCAAGGGCAAACATCCTGACAAATATCACAACCAAACATCCAATCATTAAACTTACCTTTTACTTCTTTTGGAAGTATTTCATCTCTCAATTCTATTGTAAAATAAGAAATACACTTACTTCCATCTACTACTTTGTTTGGCAACAAAGCTTCTGTAGGACAAGCATCTACACACGCTGTACAGGTACCACAATGATCCGTTATCGGGTTGTCATAAGTTAATTCTAAATCTAGAATTATCTCAGCCAAAAAGAAAAAAGAACCTTGTTTCTTATTAATTAACATGCCGTTTTTACCAATCCAACCTAGCCCACTTTTATTTGCCCAAGCTCTATCTAAAACTGGAGCTGAATCAACAAAAACACGTGCATCAATTTCACCTATATTGTCATTAATAAAGTGAACAATATCTTTTAACTTATGTTTTATTACGAAATGATAATCTTCACCATAAGCATATTTAGAAACCTTATATGTATCCTCTTTTTGTTTTTCTTCTGGATAATAATTAAATAATAATGAAATAACTGATTTTGAACCTTCTACTAACTTTGTTGGATCTAAACGCTTATCAAAATGGTTTTCCATATAATGCATTTCCCCATGCATGTTTTGATTCAACCAGTTTTCTAACCGAGGAGCTTCCTCCTCTAAAAAACCTGCCTTAGAAATGCCACAAAAAGAGAACCCTAAACGGCTTGCTTCTGCTTTAATTTGATCTGTGTATTTGATCTTCAAATCCATAAAACAGAATTACTTTCTAGTACAATATTTTACTGACTCCTTTACAGATTCAATATTATCATAATCAACATCATTAAAACTAGTTTCTTTACCCCAGCCAAATGTTTTCTCAAAAAAGGGCAATAGCTTAGAGTCTTGTATTTGATTTAAGAAATAAACCTCATGCTCTTTTTCTTTAATCCCCATTTCATACAAAATTTCATCATGTTCATTTATACCTAAAGTATGAAAGTAATGCATCATAATAAAATATTCACATACATTTCCGCTCTCTAACCTCCCTGCAAAAAAATGAGGCATAAACCAACCTATTACATAACAACTAGCCGAAATAGTTTTTCCGATAATATAAAATTGAATTTCATAACGCTGAGAAACAGGAATTTCATACTTATTCATAATTCCTAGAACTTCCTCTCTATGACCCCATTCATCCTCTTCAATTTGGGCAATTGCAAGTTTTTCTTCTGATGATTTTACTGCTGAAGCATGACCAATGTAAGCAAAAGCTGCTGCTTTTTCTGCTGAATAAGCTTTCTGAAGTAATCTAACTAATTTAGGGTGATCTAACTTCATACTATTTTATTAATTTTAAAACAACTCTCCCTGGTCAGGCCCCTTTACTTTCCCTAAATGTTTATATGCTTTTTCTGTTGCTTCCCTACCTCTTGGTGTACGCATTAAAAAACCTTCTTTAATCAAAAAGGGCTCATACACTTCTTCAATTGTACCAGCCTGCTCACTTACTGCAGTAGCTATTGTTGTTAATCCTACAGGACCTCCTTTAAACTTATCTATAATCGCTGAAAGTATTCTATTGTCCATATCATCTAATCCGTTTTTATCAACATTCAAAGAATCTAAACCATACAAGGCTATTTCATTATTAATTCTCCCATCTCCTTTTACCTGAGCAAAATCTCTCACTCTTCTCAATAATGAATTTGTAATTCTTGGTGTCCCTCTACTTCTTCTTGAAATTTCATCTGCTGCATTTGCATCAATACCTACATTTAAAATATTTGCAGAACGATGAACTATTTTTGACAATAATTTGGCATCATAATATTCTAAGCGTGATGTAATTCCAAATCTTGCCCTTAATGGAGATGTTAATAAACCTGTTCTCGTTGTAGCTCCTATTAAAGTAAATGGGTTTAACTCAATCTCAACACTTCTTGCATTAGGCCCTGAATCGATCATAATATCGATTTTATAATCTTCCATAGCAGAATATAAATACTCTTCTATAACAGGTGTTAAACGATGTATTTCGTCTATAAAAAGAACATCTCCCTCTTCTAAATTGGTTAATAACCCTGCTAAATCTCCTGGTTTTTCTAAAACCGGCCCTGATGTCACTTTAAAACCTACATTAAGCTCATTAGCAATAATTTGAGCAAGTGTTGTTTTTCCTAACCCTGGAGGACCATGCAATAAAACATGATCAAGCGCCTCACCTCTTTGTCCTGCTGCAGTTACAAATACCTTAAGATTTTCAACTACTTTATCCTGTCCAGTAAAATCATCAAAAGAAAGTGGTCTTAAAACTTTCTCTATCTCTTTTTCAGTAGAGTTTAAGTTTTCACCATCTGCATCTAGGTATTCATTCATATATCAAAGATAGTTTTTTTCTTATTAGGATTTAATCAATTTCAAGTTCCTTACCTGTAATTGTTCGTACAATTTCTCCTAGATAAATTTTAAGTTTTAAAACAGCTACTGGTGATGAAAATTTCTCACTAATTCCAGGGCTTTTATAATAAACTAATCGATATCCAACACCAGTACCAATTCCAAACCATCGTATTATTTTATAATCGATTAACATTGCTGGTTCGTATGATAAGACAGTAGATTCTACTAATTTAATCTTCTTTCCATTAATATCTGTAAATCTATAACTAGCCCCTCCTATTCCTAATTGAGTTGACAAACTAAATTCCCACCTTTTACTATTATAATAAACATATTCAAAATAAGGTGAAAGATAAAAATATTCCAAATCTACTGGCACTAATACATTTTCTTGATTTAAGAACTTTTTTTCAACAGGAAGCAACATTTGATTTACTCCTAATCCTACTTTAAATTTTCTATTAAAATTCAAACCAATTTTTACTCCTATTGTTTTAACATCATTATCCCTAATAAAAGAAAATCGATTATCTAATTTAATATCAAGCTTAGGTTTTGTATGAAAACTTTCTTTGAATTCATTTTCAAAAACAACTTTCTTTTGAGAGAATAAAAATGCGGGAAGGATGATAAAAAAGATAAGAAGAACTCTCATATTTTAAATATTATCTTCGACTTTATTGTTCTTTTTATAATGACGATAAATAAAATAACCTACAGAACCTATTAATATATAAGGGATAAACATCAAATAAAGAATCCCATTATTAATTCCTGCAGCTGCAGTCCCTCCATTTTCCATATTAGATTCTAATACGGCTTTACACATTGCACATTGAGAATATGCAGTAAAATTAGCTGCAAAAAAAACTACAATTAATACTATTCTCTTTAGTGAAACCATCTCAGTAAAATTACTAATGATTAACTACATATAAAACAAACCAAATTATTTTCGTTGTTCTATTTTATCTTTTGATTTGCCCTTAAGTGGAACTGATTCTTCTCGGTATAATATATCCAATGCATCAGTTAAGTCTTTCTTCATTTCTGAATAAACAGTACCATCAAACAAACCTCTTATATGCCCTTTTTTATCTACTAAAACAAAATATTGGGTATGTAAAAATCCACCTGGAGCAACTTCATCTTCTCCAACGCTTGCAAAAAACCCTTTGAGTGCTAAATCATAAATAGCTGCCTTTTCTCCAGTTAAAAATGTCCAATTCTTGGTATCAGCATGAACTTTTTCAGCATAATCCTTAAGTACTTCTACTGTATCATGTTCTGGATTTACTGTTATTGAAATAAATCTTAAATCTTTCTTATCTAAAAACTTATCTTGTAGATATTTCATATTCCCTGCCATCTTAGGACATATTGTTGGACAGGTTGCAAAGAAAAAATCTGTGATATAAACAGAACCTAATAAATCATCCCTTGTTAGTTTATTTCCATCTTGATTTATTAATTCAAAATATGGAATTTGATGATAAGCTGTATCATAGCTTCCATCAACATTTAAAATAGCTTCTTTCGGTCCAATATAAGGTAGTTTAGTATAATGATGAACTCCTTTTGCCATTATCAAATAAAAAACGCCTGGCAACGATAAAATAACTAATAGAAAGAATACTTTAATTCCTTTTGATGCTGGTAATGCCATAATTAAATATTATAAAAAAAGACCACATTAGATGTAGTCTTTCAATTGTTTGTTTGATACCTCTTTTACCAGAGATATTCCATAAATGTAGTATAAGTTCCTTCTGTAATAACCATATAAATTAAATACAGTGCTAATAATACGTATGGTATAATTATACTGTTCTTTAAAAAAGACTTTTCATGTTTTAAGTGCATATAGTAAGCAACAATAAAATATGCTTTTACTAACGTCATTACAATAAAAGTCATTTTTACAAGGTGAAATGGTATTCCCCAATCTTGCCAAATAAGTCCTAAACCTACTTCTATAGATGTAATTGCTAATAATACCCAAAACATGTTCCATACCATTCTTCGGGTTTTCTTTCCTTCAGCTTCTGAATGATGTTGAGCGTATTTATACGGTTGATCTGAATGTTCCATAACTATTTTTTTTACTAATAATAAACTTAGGTTTTCCTTAAATTAAGTAGAAGAATGTAAATACAAATACCCAAACTAAATCTACAAAGTGCCAGTATAAACCAACTTTCTCTACCATTTCATAATGTCCACGTTTTTCATACGTTCCCATTAATACATTAACAAAAATGATAAAGTTTAATACTACCCCACTAAATACGTGTGTTCCGTGAAACCCTGTAATAAAGAAAAAGAAATCTGCAAATAATGGATGACCATATTCATTATGTGTCATGTTTGCACCATAAACTGCTTGTCCATTAGCTAAAGCTTCTTTTAAAGCATCTCCTGTTAATGTTATGTATGGAGAAGTCAAATCTCCTGCAGTTTCTCTCCAAGGTAATAATAATACTTGTTTTGATTCATCAGCCCATCGTCCAATGATTCCTTGTGTTTGTTCAACTACACCATTTATTTCAACAGTACCTATTCCCAATTCAAATGCACCTAATTCAGTTCCATGAATAAAGTGATACCATTCCCATGCTTGAGAACCTACGAATATTAAACCTCCAATAATTGTCCAAAACATCCATTTAATTACAGCACCTTTATCCATTCGTTGCCCCGCTTCTACAGCCAATACCATAGTAACAGAACTCATAATTAAGATAAATGTCATTAAAGCAACATAAATCAATGGCTGATGACCGTGCATAAACGGAAAGTGTGTAAACACATTTTCTGCTGTTGGCCAAATTGTTGCATAATTGTGGCGGAAAAAACCGTATGCTGCTAAAAACCCAGTAAATGAAAGTGCATCCGACATTAGGAAAAACCACATCATTAATTTACCGTAACCAGCTGCAAAAGGAGATGTTCCTCCTCCCCATGCTTCTTTACTATCTACTACTTCTGTATGAGACATATTTCTTTTATTTTTTATGCTATTATAAATCTTAAAAATAAGAATAGGTAAATCCATAAAGCACCTAAAAAGTGCCAGTAGGTAATACTCACTTGCATTCCTGTAAGATTTTCTAAACTATATTTATTTTTCATTGTTTTAACCAATACTACCAACAAGCTAAACAGTCCACCTATTAAATGAACGACATGCAACCCTGTTAAAAGATATAAGAACGAACTTTCTTGTGTACTTTCTTTACCTGCGGCATAATATCCATTATCATGTAAAAAAGTCCATCCCATATATTGCGTAACGACAAAAAGTAATCCGAATATTAATGTTATTATGATACTTAATTTTGCTGCTGAATAATTTCCTTTTTTAACGGATATTAATCCGAAGTGGAAAGACAAACTACTAGCTACAATTATAAATGTACTTATTGTAAATGCAAATGGCATTTCTATAGCTAAAAAACCACCACCACCTTGACTTACGATAACAGCACTTGTTAATCCACCAAAAAACATGATGATACTAACAATACCTATCCAAATTAAAGGCTTAGAGGTTTTCCTCTTCAGCTCTTCTTTATAATTAATATTTTCAGCAGTCAATGTTGACATCTATTTAATGTTCTCCTCCGTCTTTTTCGTTTTCTCCTAATGGTGTTGTTTGAGGAATAAAATCTTCCCCATAGATATAATCTCCATTACTATCAACTTTACTATAATCGTAAGGCCACCTGTAAACTGTAGGAATTTCGCCATACCAGTTTCCGTGAAAATGCTCTACAGGAGTTGTCCATTCTAATGAATTTGCTTTCCATGGATTCATTGGTGCTTTGGGCCCTCTAAGTGCACTATAAACAAAGTTGAAGAAGAATATTAATTGAGCTATCATTGCTACGATTGCGAAAATACTAATAAACTCATTGATATTAATCATCTCATCAAACATAGGAAATTCTGAATTTGTATAATATCTTCTTGGTACTCCAGCAAACCCTAAGAAATGCATTGGAAAAAATACTCCATAAGCACAAACTATTGTAAACCAAAAGTGAAGATTCCCTAGTTTATTATTCATCATTCTTCCAAATAATTTAGGGAACCAGTGATAAACTCCAGCAAACATTCCAAATATAGCAGATAATCCCATTACAATGTGGAAGTGCCCAATTACAAAGTAAGTATCGTGAACATTAATATCTAATGCTGAATTCCCTAAAACTAAACCTGTAACACCACCCGAAATAAATGTAGATACTAATCCTACACTAAATAATGTTGCTGGCGTAAATACAATGTTTCCTTTCCATAATGTTGTTAAATAATTAAATACTTTTACTGCAGAAGGAATTGCAATTAACAATGTTGTAAATGTAAATACAGATCCTAAAAATGGGTTCATTCCTGTAAGGAACATGTGGTGTCCCCAAACAATAAATGAAAGAAAACCAATAGCCATCATAGAACCAATCATAGCTCTATAACCAAAGATAGGCTTTCTAGACATTGTAGAAATAATTTCTGATGTAATACCTAATGCTGGTAATAACACAATATATACCTCAGGGTGTCCTAAGAACCAGAATAAGTGCTCAAATAATATTGGACTACCTCCTGAATGCTCTAATACTTGACCTCCAATATAAATATCTGATAAATAAAAGCTTGTTCCAAAACTTCTATCAAATACTAATAATAAAGCCGCAGATAATAAAACTGGGAAAGAAAGAACACCTAATACAGCAGTTAACAAAAATGCCCATATTGTCAATGGCAATCTAGTCATAGACATACCTTTTGTACGTAAATTAAATATCGTAACGATGTAATTCAAACTTCCTAATAGAGAAGATACAATAAATATAGACATAGAAACTAACCAAAGTGTCATTCCTGCACCTGATCCAGGTATTGCTTGAGGCAATGCACTTAATGGTGGATAAATTGTCCATCCTGCTGAAGCAGAACCACCTTCTACAAATAATGAAATTAACATTATAACTGAAGAGACAAAGAAGAACCAATATGATAACATGTTTAAGAAACCTGATGCCATATCACGAGCTCCAATTTGCAATGGAATTAAAAGATTACTAAATGTTCCACTTAATCCAGCAGTTAACAAAAAGAAAACCATAATAGTTCCGTGCATTGTAACTAAAGCCAAATATTTATCTGGGCTCATTACTCCGTTCTCTTGCCAGCTACCCATTAAAAGTTCTACCATTTGGAAACTTTCTCCTGGCCAACCTAATTGCAATCTAAATAATGTTGACATTATTAATCCGATGAATCCCATTAAAAACCCAGTTATTAAAAACTGTTTGGAAATCATTTTATGATCAGTACTAAAGACGTATGTAAATAAAAAATCTTTTGCGTGATGGTGATGTGTACTCATTCTTATATAAATTAAGTCTATTCTAAATATCTATTTTACTCTACAAATGTTTTTTGCTCAGCTAACCATTTGTCATAATCCTCTTGGCTTTCTACAATAACATCCATTTGCATGTTATAATGTGCTGCTCCACAAATTTTATTACATAATAAAACATAGTTAAATTCTTCGTTTCCTGTTTTTGCTTTCATTTCCTCCGTTGTTATAGTAGGAGTAAAATTAAATTGAGTTGTAATTCCTGGAACACAATTCATTTGAGCTCTAAAGTGTGGTAAATAAGCACTGTGTATCGCATCTAATGATCTAAACACGAATTGTACTGGTACTCCAACAGGTAAATGAAATTCACCTTTAACCAGTTTATCATCTTTCGCGTTTTCGTCTTTTGCATCTACACCAGTAGCATTTACACCTTCAATTAACGTAACATGTGATCTCCCTAATTTTTTATCATCTCCTGCATATCTTGCAGTCCATGTAAATTGTTGTCCAGTTAATTCAATCAATACGTGATCTGTTTCACTTGGAACTGGAGTCATTATCTGATTCCAACTTGTTAATCCCATTAAAATTAAAACAGTTAAAACTAAAGCTGGAGTTATTGTCCAAATTACTTCTAATTTATATGAGTGAGAAAAGAATAATGCTTTTCTTTTTGAACTGTATGCATACTTATAACAAAACCATAAAAGCACAATGTGTGTTAAGATAAATACAGGTGTAATTATCATGTAAGTAACATCTGATAAGAAATCAATACTTTCTCCATGAACAGAAGCTGAATCTGGCAATCTTAATCCATACCATGAATACATTTGCCAGAAAAAGAATCCCATTAATACAAAAAGAAACGTTAACAATAGTGTTCCTTGAGTTTTTCCTGCTTTTTCGGAAACTTCATAAATTAGTTCACCTTTGCTTTTAGCTCTTAATTCTGCGATTTTTAATAACTGTGACGCGACAATTATTATTAAAATTGCTGTTATTATTACTACTATAGTCATCATAATTTAAAGACTTTCTTTTATTATTATTCTAAATTTCTATTAATGGTGTAAATGAACACTTTCATCATACATTGGGTGATTTTTTGTTTCTAAAGGTGCTTTAGATAAAGCTCTTAAAGTAACAAAAATGAATACCCCTAAAAATGCTAAGAACATCCCTATTTCAACTAATCCTAAGTGCCCATGATCAAACATAGTACCTGGTAAAACCATAACTAATACATCTATCCAGTGTGTTAAGAAAATAATTAATGCAATTGGAATAATAAAAATTGCATTTCTCTTAGCATCTCTAGACATCAATACAAAGAATGGTAAAATAAAGTTTACAAAGAAAGTACCTACATATAATAGTTTATAATTCTCGAATCTAGTTGTATAGTAAATTGTTTCTTCAGGTACATTTGCATACCAAATTAACATAAACTGAGAAAACCATAAGTAAGACCATAACATGCTTATTGCAAACATCCACTTTGTTAAATCATGAACGTGACTTCCATTAACATCTTTCAATAATCCTTGCGCTTTTAAATACTGCACTAATACTACTGCTACAATCATACAAGCTATCCACATCCCAGAGAATGTGTACCATCCAAACAATGTACTAAACCAGTGTACATCAATAGACATAATCCAATCCCAAGCAGAAGATACTGACGAATAAGCAAAGAATAAAATAAAGAATACTGACATTTTAATCGCTTTTCTATAGTTTGGAGAAACTCCATCACTAATTTGAGTTAAGTCTAATTTATCTTCAGCCAAAGAATTTTTTCTAAACCAATTTGCAAAAAACATCCAAACCCCAATAAAAACAATTGTTCTTACCCAAAAGAATGGTTGATTTAAATAACCTGATTTACCTGCAATAATTGCATCATAATGGTGGTGTGTAGGATCAGTAATCCCTTCAGCCATCCAGTGATAAAGGTGTGCTACATGCATTGAATTTGCAGCTAACACAACTAATAAAGTAACAGCCGCATAAGGCATAAAACTCATTAATGCTTGAAAAATTCTTTGTGTAGTAACACCCCAAGCCATTTCAGCAACATATTGAATTGCTAAAAAGAAAACAGCTGCAAGAGTTAATGTGAAAAAGAAATAACTATTCACTAGTAAATTAGCCCATAATCTCGTATCAGTATGACCATGATCCGTAAATATTCCAGCTAATAACGATACAATACCAACAACAACTAAGATTGCTGAAGTTAATTTTGCTTTATTTGATACTTTATATTCCATTTTTATTAGAATGTTTATTTTATAACAGTAATTTCAGTTCTTCTATTCTTAGCCTTTCCTTCTGCATCTTCGTTTGAAGCAATTGGTTGTGATGATCCAAATCCTACAACAGAAATTCTTGACTCAGCAATTCCTTTTTTAACTAAATGCTCTTTTACAGCGTTTGCTCTATTTTTTGATAGATTAACATTAATAGATTCATCTTCTGAACCATGATCTGTATGCCCAGCTAACTCAACTTTAACTTTTGCTGACTTCGTTAATGCTGCAACAACACTTTCTAATGTTTCTTTACTCTTAGACAGAGTAATTTTATAACTAGCAGGCCCAAAATAAACACCTTTTAGAATTACAGAAGGACTTCTTGTTGGTAAAGCATCATAGTTTGGATTTTCTTCATCAAAGAAATCAAAAATTAAATCTAAATCATTTGCTAAATCTCCTGTAAAAGAAATTTGTTGAGTAGTTGAATCACCTGCTACATCTCCTTCTCCATTTGAAGAACTAGTTTGAGCGTGCGCTTCTTTTAAAAACTCTGATCTAATGTAGTGAACTAACTTCCATCTTTCTTCTTGGTTTAATTGAGATGCATGAGATCCCATTAATCCTTTTCCATAAGTAATAGTATGGAACATTTTACCTTCAGAAATATCTAAACCTGGAGCAAATTTCACTGGTAATGGAGGAAATTTATCGTTTTGAACAATTGATCCATCTCCTTGACCTGTTTTACCATGACAGTGCACACAAAACATTCCGTAAAGTTCTTTTCCATCTGCAGCAACTTTATCTGTATATGCAACTGGGTTTTTTAAATTTACACCTGCTAATTCATAACCTTCAGCTGTGTTATCATAACCGTAAGGAACAAATCCACGAGGGATAGTACCTTCAACTGATTGTCTTGCTGTCATTTTATCAGTATATGCAGCATCGCTGTAATTACCTCTTAATTCACCATAATCAACATAAGGTTCAACAGCTGGAGAACGATACATATCTGGCATATATTCAGGTGCCAATCCATCTTCATCTCTACATGAAGTAATAGAAATTACAGCAGCTACTATAGCTAATTTCGATAATCTATTTAAATACTTTCTTTTCATCTTTAATAAATTATTTTTCGTCAATTTCTAAAACACATGTCTCATCGATAAACGCTTTAATCTCTTCTGCGCTTAATTCTGAGTCTGAAGCATGAATTTCCATTACAAATCTATCATCTGTAGTTCTCGGATATGGATTTTTTGCTTTAAAACCTGGTAATGTCCAGTTTCTTAACATATACGTAATTGCCATGCCGTGTGCAGCACATAATACTCCAAACTCAAATGTTACTGGAACAAAAGTTGGGATATTTGTAAAAAGTGAAAAATTTGGCTTACCACCAATATTTAGTGGCCAATCATGAATCATAAAAAACCACATTCCAGTTAAAGCTAAAGATACTCCAATCATACCATAAATAAATGCAGTAATTGCAATTCTTGTTCTTGCTAAACCAATAACAGGATCCAATCCGTGAATAGGGAATGGGGAAAATACATCTCTAATATGAATTCCTTTACTAACTAAATGCTTTGCACTTTCTAAAAGCACATAGTCATCATCG
>JAQXDJ010000427.1 GCA_029251425.1 Vicingaceae bacterium | reverse complement strand
ATATGCTTTGTTACTAGCACTTTAGCTTTGTGAAACTTGGGTAATTTATGCCATAATTTTTGCTAGTGCTTTTTAATAGCATATTAGCGAGCTACATTCTCGCTTTGTAACTTGACAAGGTTCTCGCTATTTAGCTGGTGCGGTTTCGAGTGATTCCTCACAAAAATTATTACTTTTAATGTACTGAACAAACTAAACGCACATTACATATAGTAGCGTTAATAAAAACCACCCCCTCAACATTCCTAAAGCAGCCATTGCAGCTCGCTCAATATTCACCTCTCGCAATTTACCAAACTGGTATTTTTTAGAAATTATTCCATCAGGAGTAGCTAGAGCTATCCAAACGGTACCTACAGGTTTCTCAACAGAACCGCCAGTTGGCCCAGCAACTCCAGAAGTAGCAATAGCATAGTCGGTTTGCATGTTTTTTTGCACACCTAACACCATTTGCTCTACCACCAGCTGGCTTACCGCTCCATATTGCTCAATATCAGCAGCATTTACACCCAAAGCGTTTATTTTAATTTCATTGGCATAAGAAACCACAGAACCCTTGTAATAATCAGAACTACCCGCTACTCGCGTAATTAAATGCGCAATATATCCTCCAGTACAACTTTCTGCAGTCGCCAATGTTTTACCTTGCTCACGCAAAAGTTTTCCAATCAACTCACCTAAATCTTCATTATCTTCAGAATAAACATTATCCGGTATAATTTGTTTTAGTTTTTCAATTTGCTCATCAATAGCAACCTGCATTTGTTGTCTATCTTTTCCAACACTACTCATACGTAACTTTACTCGCCCTGGAGAAGGTAAATAAGCCAATTTAATAGCTGATGGCAAGTTATCCTCCCAATCAGTCAACAGTTCTGCCAACATCGATTCAGGAACGCCTTGCGTATAAACCATTTGATTAATAATCTCAGGCAACTCATATTTGGCTTTCAACAATGGAATAACCGTATCGGTTATAATTGCTTTTGTTTCGTAAGGCACACCGGGCATAGCCACCACAACTTTCCCATCTTTTTCAAACCACAATCCAGGAGCAGTTCCATTTTCATTATGTATAACTTTACAATTATCAGGAACCATAGCTTGATCCTGATTGTTTTTATTCATCACATAACCTCTACTTGTAATTATTTGCTCAATATGCTGGTAAACACCCTCATCACGAACCAACTTACCTCCAAAATACTTGTTTAATGTAGGCATGGTTAAATCGTCTTTTGTAGGACCCAACCCTCCTGTAATTAAAACCACAGTAGATTTCCCTAAAGAATTTTCTACAGCAGTTAAAATAGCCTCTTCGGTATCAGCAATAGAAACTTGTTCTCTAACTACAAAACCAACAGCATTCATTTGTTTAGAAATCCAATGCGCATTGGTATTTAAGGTTTGTCCTATCAGCAATTCATCGCCTATTGAAATAATATCTAAGTTCATAAACCAAAAGTAAAACTAAAGTTTGATTTCCTTATTTTTGAAATTGAATTAAATCAGAAAAAAAATGAGAAAAACAATTGCCATTGCTGCGTCAGCAATACTACTGATTGGATGTGCAGAAATGAACACGGTATTAAACGATATAAACACACTACCTTCTGGACCAGCACCATTAACAAATATAGAGGTTATAAAAGGCTTAAAAGAAGCGCTAAGCGTTGGAACTAACAATTCCACCAGCCTAACATCTAAACTAGATGGTTTTTATAAAAATCCAGAAATCTTCATTCCATTTCCGCCAGAAGCAATTAAAGTAAAAGAAAAAGTTGAAATGTTAGGAATGAGCTCTCAAGTAGATAAGTTTGTAATGACTATGAATCGCTCAGCCGAAACTGCATCAAAAAAAGCAACCCCCATATTTATAAATGCTATCACCAGTATGAGTATTGCTGATGGTTTTGCGATTTTAAAAGGTGGCGACAATGCTGCCACCAACTTCTTGAAAGAAAAAACTTCTGCACAGTTAAGAACTGAATTTAATCCTGTAGTTAAAAATGCTATTAACGAAGTTGAAGTAACCAAATACTGGAACCCAGTAATTAGCACTTACAACAAAATACCTTTTATAGAAAAGCAAAACCCAAACCTGGAAGATTACATTACTACAAAAGCTATGGATGGTTTATTTATTATGATTGCTAAAGAAGAAAAAAACATCCGAAAAGATCCACTAGCTAGAGTTTCTGCTATTTTAAAAAGAGTTTTTGGCGCATGATAGATGAAACCAAAAACCCTTGGAAAACAGTTAAGAGTGAAGTTACCTACGAAAACAACTGGATTAAGGTAACCGAAAACAAAACGATTAATGCCGCTGGCGGAGATGGGATTTACGGAGTTGTTCATTTCAAAAATATTGCAATTGGAATTATCCCTTTAGATGAAGACTACAACACTTGGTTGATCGGTCAATACCGCTACCCCCTTAACGAATATAGCTGGGAAATATGTGAAGGTGGAGGTTTACATAGTGACAATGTTTTAGATTCTGCAAAAAGAGAACTACACGAAGAACTAGGGATAAAAGCAGAAAATTGGACAGAAATTATGGACATCCATCTAAGTAATTCTGTTTCGGACGAGAAAGGCCTAATCTACATTGCCAAAGGATTAAGTCATCACACTCCAGAACCTGAAGAAGGAGAAGTTTTGCAAATTAAAAAAATACCATTTAACACTGTTTTTCAAATGGTTATGAATGGTCAACTAACTGATAGCTTAACTATTGCTGGAATTCTGAAAACGAAAATTTTAATTGATAAGGGAGAGATCTAAAGCTCTCTTTTCGCTAAGGAGAAACCCTAGACAAACTCCAAACATTATCTTTTTTAGTATATATAATTCTATCATGCAATCTACTTGCTCTACCTTGCCAAAACTCAACTTTTGTAGGTTTTACAATATATCCTCCCCAATGATCAGGACGGGGAACATCTACTCCTTTATACTTTTCAGTATAAAAAGCCACTTGCTCTTCCAATTGTTTTCTATTCTCAATTTTCTCACTTTGAGATGATGCCCAAGCTCCAATCTGACTTTCTCTTGGACGCTTATTAAAATAAACATCAGAAGCCGCTTCACTTATTTTCTCAACAACACCCTCTACTCTAATTTGCCTCTCTAACTCTCCCCAAAAGAAATTTAACGCCACTTTGTTATTCGCTTCCAAATCTTTTCCTTTAGCACTGTTATAGTTGGTGTAAAAAACAAATCCCTCATTTTTAATTCCTCGCATATAAACAATACGAGTTGAAGGCTGCCCTTCAACACTCACTGTTGTAATTGACATTGCGTAAGGATCTAACAATTGTGCATTAACGGCCTCTTCAAACCAAACAGCATACTGTTCAATCGGGTTTTTAAGCACAGACTCTTCATTTAAAGGCTTTCCTGAGAAATCTCTTCTCATTTCATTCAGATAATTTAAAATGTCTTCATTCATACATCAGCTTGTTTTTTCACTGCAAAATTAATGAAATCCTCACTTGTTATTAACAATGGTTCATTTTAGTCTTTTTATAAATGTTTTTTTACTAGATTTAATGTAAATTATGAATAAC
>JAQXDJ010000425.1 GCA_029251425.1 Vicingaceae bacterium | reverse complement strand
TGTAATTAATTTAATATGAGTTGATATTTTTTGTTGATACACCTCTGTTAAATCTTTTTGATTCTTCCATTGCATCCAACCATAAATTCCTGCAAATACATAAAAAACATACAATACAGCTTCTGCATAGAGTTTAGCATATTCAATAAACAAATAAACGCTAAGTAAGGAACCAATAATTCCAAAAATCCAACAAGAAATTTTATTTTGAGCCATTAATACGGTGTACAATACACCAAATATTACAGCTACAATTTCAAGTAATAATGCTATATTATTAAATACCCAAGTCACCATTCAATACTTTCATCACAAAAATTGCTTTTCCGTACTTCTCAAATGAAGATTTGATTTCTGCCTGAAGAATCTCCATCACCTCATCATAATCACCTACAACATGCGTACTTGTCGCGTTCGTTTTAACGGTAATGTTTTTATGAGCATTTAGTCGCCCAATAAAATCTAAAATTGGTGGTTCGTAATCTGCATTTAACGGATACTTACTTAATTCTACTGTTGTTTTCATTTCTTAAAATATTAAATATAAATAGCCTTAGAAATGTAACGGAGCGGATTGCCCCCGAATTACTTTTCCCTTCGTCTGCATTACCAGCATCAGGTTAAAAAGGGTATTATCTCAGTCCGTAATTATAGACACCCCTAAAGCTTTTTCAAAAGTAGCCTTTTTAAAAACATCTACAATTTATTCTTTCCACCATTGTATTTCATTTTCTAAAGAATCAGTCATATTAATTTCAGAGCCAATTTGAGGAACTACAATTTCAACATCAAGCTCATTTGCCTTTTTTATAACTCGTTCAACAGGATCAGTCCATGAATGTAAAGCTAATTTGAATGCTCCCCAATGGATTGGCATCATTCTTTTGGCTTTCACATCAATAGCTGCCTGAACAGTTTCTTCTGGAAACATATGAATTTCGCTCCACAACTTATTGTATTGACCACATTCCATCATGGCAAAATCAAAAGGACCATATTTCTCTCCTATCTCCTTAAAATGATCACTATAACCGCTATCTCCACTAAAAAATATTTTTTCACTATCTGATTGAATCACCCATGATGCCCACAAAGTACTCGCCCTATCACTTAACCCCCTTCCTGAAAAATGTTGCGCAGGTGCACACTTAAAAATCAAATCATCGTGATTCACTTCCTGCCACCAATCTAACTCAACAATACAATCTTTATTTACTCCCCATTCTTTTAAATGAATACCCAAACCAAGAGGAACATAAAACATACTTACCTTATCTTTTAACTTAATGATTGAGCCATAATCTAAATGGTCATAATGATCGTGCGAAAGGATCACAGCATCAATTTTTGGTAAAGCCTCTATTTCAATTGGGAGGTCTTTGCTAAATCGTTTAGGGCCAACAACGGGGTGAGGTGCAGGAACTTCTCCAAACATTGGGTCAATCAATATATTATGTTTCCCGATTTCTAACAAAAAAGTAGAATGACCAAACCAAAACATTTTAGTTTTCAGTACATTTTTTGCAACTGAAGTTGAATCAATTTTTACGATTGGCAAACTATTTTTAGGGAGAGTATTCGGCACCTGACTTGAGTACTGTTTAATCATTTTAATTATATTTCCAAAACTCATATCAACATCAGCCGGTCGCTTATTCTTAAACTTGCCATCAACATATTGATCAGACTCAGCATATAACTCTTTTTGTGATTTTGTGATTTTCCCACCAAACTGGGGGCTAAAAGTTATAAATAAATAAACACTTAAAGCCAATACTAATAATATTACCAGAATACTAAACCCAATCATCTTGATTATTTTTTTCATTATTATATTGAATAATTATCCAATTAAAATTTGACTAAATAAAAAATCCCACAGATTTGTGGGATTTTTTATAATCTTATAAATTAATTTCTAAGCTAATACTCCTTCTAAAACACTCTTTAAAGTTTCACTAGACCTCATTGCTTCTGAAGTTAATGCGGGTGTAGGAAAATAATAGCCTTCAATATTTTGAGCCTCTCCTTGACAATCGATTAACTCTTGTGCAATTTTAGTCTCATTATCCATTAAGCTTGTTGCTACTGGAGTAAATTGTGCTTTTAACTCAGCATTATCATCTTGATTTGCTAACGCTTCAGCCCAATACATGGCTAAATAAAAATGAGAACCTCTGTTAACAATTTCGTTTACTTTACGTGATGGAGATCTTTTATTATCTAAAAATTTACCCGTAGCTAAATCTAATGTATCAGCTAATACTTGAGCTTTTTTATTATCAGTTGTAATAGCAACATGTTCTAAAGAAACTCCTAAAGCCAAAAACTCTCCTAAAGAATCCCATCTTAAATGCCCTTCTTCAATAAATTGCTCAATGTGTTTTGGAGCAGAACCTCCAGCACCAGTCTCAAACAAACCTCCTCCATTCATTAAAGGAACAATAGATAACATTTTAGCAGAAGTCCCTAATTCTAATATTGGAAATAAGTCTGTTAAGTAATCTCTTAACACATTTCCAGAAACAGAGTTGGTATCTTTTCCTGCCTTAACCCTTTCTAACGTATAACTTGTTGCCTCCATTGGCGACATAATTGGCATTTCTAATCCAGAGGTATCGTGGTTTGGTAAATATTTATTTACTTTTTTGATTACCTCAGCATCATGTGCTCTGTTTATATCTAACCAAAATACAGCTGGATTTCCTGTTGCTCTTGCTCTGTTTACCGCTAATTTAATCCAATCTTGAATTGGAGCATCTTTTACCTGACACATTCTAAATAAATCTCCAGATTCAACATCTTGACTAATCAAAACTACTCCATTTGTATCAACAACCTCAACTTTACCAGCTCCTTTTAACTGAAACGTTTTATCATGTGAACCATATTCTTCAGCTTTTTGAGCCATCAAACCAATGTTAGGAACTGTCCCCATTGTTGTTGGATCAAAAGCTCCGTGCTTTTTACAAAACTCTATTGTAGATTGAAATACTCCTGCATAACATCTATCTGGAATAATTGCCTTAGTATCTTGTAATTGTCCGTCATTATTCCACATTTGACCTGAAGAACGAATCATTGCTGGCATAGATGCATCAATAATCACATCACTTGGTATGTGTAAATTTGTAATTCCTTTATCAGAATTTACCATTGCCACTTCTGGACGAATTGTATAAACAGCATCAATTGCAGCTTTCACCTCATTTTCCATATCGTGTCCAGCAATCTTTGTATAAACATCACCAATTCCATTATTTGCTGTTATTCCTAATTCTGAAAATAAATCAGCATACTCTTCAAACACTTCTTTATAGAAAACCTCTACAATTGCACCAAAAATAATTGGATCAGAAACTTTCATCATTGTTGCTTTCATGTGAACAGAAAACAACACTCCATTTGCCTTTGCATCTTCAATTTCTTTTGCAACAAATGTTTTTAATTTGTCTAAGCTTAACACTGAAGCATCGATGATTTCTCCAGCTAATAAAGGAGTAGAAGCTTTTAACACTTCTGTATTTCCATCATTACCAACAAATTGAATTTTAACGTCAGATGCAGCATCAACAGTAACCGATTTTTCACTTCCGTAAAAATCTCCTTCACTCATACTTGCAACATGTGTTTTAGAATCGCTTGCCCAAGCTCCCATACTATGTGGATTCTTTTTCGCATAATTCTTAACCGCCTTTGGTGCTCTCCTATCAGAGTTCCCTTCTCTTAATACGGGGTTTACAGCAGACCCTAACACTTTAGCATATTTTGCTTTAGTTGAAGCATCACCAGGATAACTAGGTACAGCATAACCTTTAGCTTGTAATTCCTTAATTGCTCCTTGCAATTGTGGTATAGAAGCAGAAATATTTGGCAATTTAATAATGTTAGCTTCTGGAGTTTTTGCTAAATCACCTAATTCAGCTAAAGCATCTCCTATTTTTTGATCATCAGTTAAACACTCTGGAAAGTTTGCTAAAATTCTACCTGCCAAAGAAATATCTTTTGTTTCTATTTCAATACCCGAAGATGTTGTAAAAGCTTTTACGATTGGTAAAAACGATTGAGTTGCCAACATTGGTGCTTCGTCTGTAATTGTATAAATAATTTTTGCCATTTTTTCTAGAATTTTTAACTGAATATTTTGCATTTAAATTGAGCTACGAAACTACTTATTTTAGTGCTTTTTTAAAAGCGATTATTCAATAAATACTATTAGTTTTACAGCCGGATTGAAATTATTGAAATTATTCACAATTAATTGTTTGAATATTCCAATAAAAATGATTTATTTTGCAGTCCTCAAATTTAAAAGAGAAAGAAAATGTCAAGAGTTTGCGATTTAACAGGAAAGAAAGTAATAACAGGTAACAATGTTTCTCACTCGAAAAGAAGAACAAAGCGTAAGTTCTACCCGAACTTAATTCGCAAGCGTTTTTACATACCTGCTGAAGACAAGTGGTTAACACTACGTATTTGTACTTCTGAGCTACGTACAATCAACAAGATTGGAATCGAGCAAGCAATTTCATTTC
>JAQXDJ010000393.1 GCA_029251425.1 Vicingaceae bacterium | reverse complement strand
ATAATCGTCATCATCATCTTTAACCAAGTACTCTTCAATTAATTTTGATGGTTTAATTTTTAAATGCTTAGCCAATCTATCAATATCTCGTTCATAAATTGCTGGACTTGTTGTTTTACAACAATTAGCACATTCTAAACAGTCTATTTTGTTAAATGTTTCATCATGCAATTGATGTACAACATCATCTAACTTTTTAGGCTTAGACTTTTTTAATTTCTTAGCTAAAGCTTTGTTTTCTAATTTATTCTGATTGGCTAAATCTAATTTAGCTTTTAAACTTTCTTTCATAGTTTCTGAGCTCTAGTCATTTCTCTTTTTCCGGGAGGACCAGGTAGAGATTCCACATTAAAACCAACTTCTTTTAAACCACGTTTTACAGTGCCTTTTGCACAGTAAGTTACTAAAACTCCATTTGTATTTAAGCAATTGTACATTTTTTCAAAAATTGGAATTGTCCACATTTCTGGCTGAACTCTCGGTCCAAACGCATCAAAATAAATGAGATCATATTTTTCTATAGGATTAAAATTTTCCAGTTTTTCGGATAGTTTTTTTAGTTTAAACCTTGAAGAAATTTCATGATAATTCCCCCACTCTATTTCATGTATTTTATTAAACAATTGTTCATCTTGAGCGTCTAAACTTAATTGTTTCGTATAGTTAAGTTCTTTAATCAAATCTAATTCTAAAGGAAACGCTTCTAAACTAGTATAACTCAGTTTACGTCTATCTTTTTGTGATTCTAGAAAAGTTAAAAAAGCATTTAACCCAGTACCAAAACCAATTTCTAACACACTTAAAGTCTCTAAATTACAGCACTTTAAACCTGCATTAATAAATACATGTTTGGCTTCTTGAATAGCACCATGGGTTGAATGGTAAGTTTCATCCAACTCAGGAATAAATAATGTATGCGATCCGTCAGCTGTTATTTTAAGTTCTTTTTTGTCCAAATCTTTACATTTCTGATTATTGTCATATATAGCTATCTATATGTTTGTAACTTTGATGAAAATATATAAAATATGATTACACAACAAGATATTGACAAAAGTATATCATTTGATGAGTTTTACCAATTGACAGAGCAATTAGTTAAGGAGGAAAGTACAACTGGAGATGATAAAAGTGAAGCCATGGTTAATTATACTAAGCTTAACTTTTCTAGAATGAAACGCATTTTAAAAACGACTCCTATTTCTGATGATGTTACCAATTCTGTAGAATGCTTAGACGACAAGTTGACTTGGGTTGTTTTAACTGAAAGTTGGTGTGGAGATGCTGCTCAAAATCTACCAATATTTGCTAAAATAGCGGAAGCAAACCCTCATATAAATTTAAGAGTATTGTTACGTGATGAAAACCCTAAAGTAATGGATCAATATCTAACTAACGGAGGAAAATCTATTCCTAAATTAATTGCTTTAGATGAAAATTTAAACGAATTAGGAACTTGGGGACCTCGTCCTAAGTTTTTACAAGATTGGTTGTATGAAAATAAAGCTAATCCAAAAATGGAAATGAGCGAATTAAAAAAAGAGTTTCAAATTTGGTACACAAAAGATAAAGGACAAACACTTCAAAAAGAAATGGTGTCTTTATTAAAAGAATGGGAAAATAAAGACTGTGTTAATGTATAAGTAGCTCAACTACTAAAATTATAAATCCTTCTGACATTAAATGTTAGGAGGATTTTTTTTATCTGATTTAGGTTTGTAGCTGTATTTTATTGTTGTCTTATTTGTTTGGACAGAAGCTCCTTCCATCCAGTATGGTGCCTCATCACTTTCTTCCTCATCTTCTTCCCAATGATATTCTATTTTTTGCGGTCCTTTTTTTCTATAATAAATTGCCAAAACTATTCCAGCAACAAATCCCCAAATATGTGCCTCAAAAGAAACCTTTATATCTATCGGGAATAATCCCCACACTAAACTTCCATAGAGGAAAATAACGGAAAATGAAAGTGCTATCAGTTGTTTATTTCTTCTAATAAAACCACTAACTAAAAGGAATGAGAACAGTCCGTACAAAACACCACTTGCACCAATATGATATGCTTCTCTGGCATAAATCCATGTCCAAACACCTACCATTAAATAAATCCAAACACTTACTCTTAAAGCAACTTCCCTATAAAAATAAAACAATAGTGTACCTAAAATTAAAAGAGGTACAGAATTATTAAAAAGATGATTAAAACTTCCATGTATTAATGGCGAAGAAACTATGCCAATAAGTCCTTTTATGCTTCTTGGATATATTCCAAAATGAACAAAATTAATTTCAAAAACAAATTGGAATAAATGTATGAGACCTATTAATAGCACAAAAAGTATGGGGTAAACCAGTGCGTTTAGAATAATATGTCTTTCTTTTTTCTTCAAACTTAAACCTTACTTATCTATAATTATACCATTGTAATACTGTCAGTTAGTTTAGTTAAAATTGGTTAATAAAATATATTATATAAAATGATTTTGTATATTTGAAAAGTAAATTTAGTTATGAAAGCTCAATTCTTATTATTATTTCTTTTAGCAGGTGTTGTAACCACAGAAGCTTATGCTGTTGAAGCAGAAAGTAAAAGTGATCCTAAACAAGAAGTGAAGAAGACTACTAAATCTAAATATGATTTCAATATTTTTAAGCTATATTCTTTTGTTCACCAACAAGAAAAACCTGATTCTTTAACGTTAGAATTAAAAGCTTTACCTACAAAAAGAGAAGAAAACAACTAGTTTACTTCATCCCTCTTTGTTTTTTAATATTATCGTAAGCATCTTTCATTTTCTGGAACTTTTGCTTAGCAGACTCTTTATACTCTTCTCCCATGTGGCTTACTTTGTCAGGATGATATTTAACAGCCATTTTACGATAAGCCTTCTTTACTTCATCATTTGTTGCAGTTTTCTCTATCTCTAATATTTTATAATCGCCATCAACCTCTTTAACAAACATTGCTTTTATTGAATTAAAATCTGCATGACGAATACTTAAATTAGAAGCTATTTCTTGTATAACTCTTAATTCAGATTGATGGACATGATTATCTACTGCAGCAATTCCAAACAATAAATGCATCAATTGCAAACGAGCAGGATACATGGTGTAAGTTTTAATCTGCAAACAAACTTCTTGAAGCGGAATATCTTTTTTTAAGAGTTCTCTTAAAACTAACATGTGCTGTTTAGTTCTTTCAGATCCAAATTGTTTATTAAAAAAGCGCCTTACAAATTCTAATTCAGATTTTAAAACTTTACCATCAGCCTTCATAACAGCAGCAACTAAAACTAATAAACTTGCTCCAAAATCATTAGGCGTTGATTGGTATGGTCTTTTAATGCTATCATTTCCTTCTTCAGAATCTAATGTCTTATCAATTACAGAACCTATAGCAAATCCGAGTAACGCTCCAATTGGTCCGCCAACAGTAAATCCTAACCCTCCACCAATCCATTTACCAAATTTTGCCATTCATCTTAAATTTTAACCTTAAATGTAATAATACTAAAATCGTTTAATTTTTATTTTTTTTA
>JAQXDJ010000261.1 GCA_029251425.1 Vicingaceae bacterium | reverse complement strand
TTTTTTTTCCCTTTTTTATAAAAAACAGCATCATCTTTTTCTGAAATAAGAAATGAAAAATCATAATCCCAACCATTTGTTTTTAAATAGTTTAGATATTGCTCAAATCTAAACCGTTGGCTTGGAGATCTGTTTGGACGATGGTTCGCTATGAATAGAATTTTTGGCATAGATTATTCAGACCAAGATGGAGGTAATTTTTCAGTAATTTCTATATTTTCAAATTTAGAACTTTCTCTAGAACCAACTTTCTCAGCCCAATCAGCCATTTTTTTAATTCCATCAATTAATGATGTGAATCCATTTATTTCAAAAACTTCTTTTGCTTTGTTGTGATCAGCATGGGCATGAACAACTTCATTCCTAGCTTCTAAATGAACAATAGGTTGGTTTAGGTTCATTGCATCTTGAATACTCTCTGCCAACTCTAATACCGTGTATTCTTGATCAGCACCTATATTAAAAATCTCATTGTTAGAAGCTGGAATATTTACACAATTAGCTATGTATGGAGCAACATCTCCAATATAACTAAAAGCACGAGTCTGTTTACCATCTCCAAATACAGAAAGAGATTTACCCTGCATTAGTTGATTCATAAAAATTCCTACAACATTTCGATATTTATCACCAATATTTTGATATTCGCCATATACGTTATGAGGTCTAAAAATAGTGTAGTTTAAACCGAACATTTCATGTGCAGTTTTTAAATCTAATTCTACCGCATATTTTGCTACACCATACGGATCTTCAGGTTGAGGATTCATATCTTCTCTCATTGGAGGTTCAAGCGCACCATATACAGCAATAGAAGATGTAAATACAAATCGTTCTACTTTATGTTTAATAGATTCATTAATGAGATTAATGCTTCCCATTAAATTATTATCGTAGTTAAATCTTCTAATAAAATGACTTAGTCCTTCCGCTGCATAAGCAGCTAAATGGTATACATAGTTGAAATTATATTTTGTAAATAATTCTTGCACCAAATCGTTATCAGTTACAGAACCTTCAACAAAAATTGCATTTTCGTTCACATAATCTTCAAACCCGCCACTCAAATCATCTAAAACAACAACTTTATGCCCTAAATTTATTAACTCATTTGTAACATGAGCACCTATAAAACCTGCTCCACCTGTAACTAAAGAAACCATAGATTATTTTTAATTGTAAATGTATTTAAATCTTTTTTTATATAGAACATCATCATGAATATATCTCTTCATATATCTCTTCTGCAATATTAAAACTTCTATATTGATGAGCAATCGATGTAATATTTTGATGAAGGGTTAACATGTCTTGCTCTAAAATACGATCAATTTTTTTACATGCTTGTTTATATTCTTCATTTGTTAGTTCTTCTAAAACATATCCAATTCCTTCATCATGAATAATCTCCGAATCATCAGAGATGTTCTTGGTAATAACAACAGGCAAGCCCATAGCCCAATATTCGCCATCTTTTATCGAAGTACAGTAACGTTTAGAAGGAACTGGTTTTACAGGGTTGATTGCAAAATCTGCCATTTGAAAATAGTTTTGAATCTCTTTATGGTTAACAAAAAGTGTGTCAATACAATCCTTGGGAATAGCTTTATGTTGAATAAAATTAGCTACTTCGTTTTTGTTTTTATTTGTGAGTAATAATACTTTTAAACGATCTCCCCAATGGTTATGAGCAACTTTAAAAAAGTCAAAAACTTCTTCTTCTAAATAGATTCCGCCTAATTTCCCTGCATAAATGCAAACTATCTTGTCAGTCAGATTTTTTTCTGATCTTAATGCTTCATATCGTTCTTGAGTCCAATTAAATTTTTCCAAGTTAACCATGGCAGGTTTAACAAAATAATGGTCAAAAGTTGCGTTGTATTTTGTTTTAGCATAGGATTGCATCCCTTTGGTTAAAGCTATAACACTCCTGGCTTTTCGACTTAGCTTCTTTTCTAGCCAGAATAATAGTTTAAATCGAAAACTTCCTTTTTCCCAGGTTCCATTTTCAACCATTGCTTCGGCATGGGGTTCATAGCTGTCAATAATTAATGGGGTATTGGTTAGTATTGAAAGGAGGTAGCCTAGTGCTCCTGCAGACATGCACCAAGAATGGATGGTTGAGATGTTTTCTTTACGAATCAGCTTTATTAGCGAGAGTAATAAAGAACACATTCTAAAGATCATTTTGATACCGAAATGATCGTATTTAAATCGAATTAAAAAAATGTTGTGTTGTTGGTACTTTGCTTTTTCATCTTCCCACTCTTGATCAGTCATTTTAAAAAAATCCTGCTCTAATGTTAGTAGGAAAATTTTGGCATCAGGATGTATTTTTTTTCTAATTATTTCAACGTACGGTAGTGTGTATGTTTGAATTAATGCATCTTTAAAACTCCAATATGTTAGTACTAAAATGTTTTTCATTTAGTTTGAAGTAACCGAGTAAAAGAGAAAGGATTATTTAGTAAAGCTAAAAAGATATATTTCAACCCCTTTAATTTATTGTTTCCATTTTTCCACCAACTTCCTGCAAGTATCCAGTATAAATTACTAAAACACTTTTTTCTTAGCCAAAAATCATTTAGTAGTCCACTATCTTTAGCTTTTTGAAATACAAGTAAGTGATCTTTTTCCATTACAGAGATATTAGAATGCATGTTATTGTCATGTACTCTGTAATAAAATAGCACTTTATTAAGACCAATGATAGGTGATAAAGACGAAATCCTTACATGAAAATCTTGATCAGCAGCTGTACTAAGTCTTGGATCGAACAACCCTGCTTTCTTAACTACTTCCATCGTGTAAATGGTACAACCCATAGAAGCTACATATCCTTTTTTCCATTCTAAAGTGTCTATTACCGATTTAATAGTTTTCGCTTCCAGATATTCAGGTTGTTTCTCTGATTTTCCATTGATCACTTGAGCTTTAGCATATACAGCGTGAACATCTTTATTAGTATCGAAGACTGTAATGCAATCTTCTAAGAAGCTAAACTCCCAAAGGTCATCAGCATCTAAAAAAGTAATATAATGCCCTTTAGCTTTTGACATCCCTAGGTTACGGGAATCACATACTCCAGAGTTAGGTTTGTCTAAAACCGTTATTCTCGAATCAGTTAGCTTTAGTTGTTCTAAGATTTCAAGCGTATTGTCTTTACTTCCATCATTAACAATAATTAATTCTAAACAATTATAGGTTTGTTTGAGAACAGTGTTCACCGTTTCTTCAATATAATTGGCAGCATTGTATGCCGGAATAACTACTGTTACTAATTTCTGTTCTGCCATCTAAAACCTTTTTTTAGGAAAAATTCGATTATAAGTTTTATAGATAAAGCTGATCAGCTCTTTATTATTTGGAAAATCAACATAAGTTTTAGGAGCTCTACTTAAATATTCTTCGAGTTCCTCTTCTGTGATACCATATTTTTTGGCTATATATTTCTTATCTTCTTTTATTTTGGCCTCATCAAATGATGGAGCCTTCAGTTGTTCTAGAGCTTCTTCTCTAGTAATTTGATCGGAACAAATTTGTGAAGCAAAAGTTGTTCGCCTATAATCCATGTTATACTTTACCGGCATTGCATAAGATTGCCAAAAAGCAGTAATTTTTGATTCATGGTGTTTTCCTCCATAATTCTCCCAGCCATAATTATCTATTAAGAATTTCCTGGCTTTATCTTTATCAAATGGAATATAATTAAGCGGATAAGCTTTTTTGATTCCTTTAACAAATTTGTAGTAAAACTCTTTTAAAATACTAAAAGTAGGAACAGTCTTTAAACGGGTAGAGGAGTACTTTTTAACGATATGCTTATAGAGTTTCATATCCTTATATGTGTGGTAACCCATCTGCAGTGGTAAAATACCTTCAGCAGTGTAATTTCCTCCAGGTAGAATAAATTTAATATTGTGCTTAATAGCTGTTTTGTAAATCGAAGCAGGTATAGCAATATCCGTAGGCATTTCTAAATCTACGATAGATGACTTTAAGAAAGCCAACTGTATTTCTCTAAATTCTTGCCAATCTAA
>JAQXDJ010000365.1 GCA_029251425.1 Vicingaceae bacterium | reverse complement strand
GCTTGCTTAACATGTTAGCACTATTACCTTTCGCAGATGAGTTGTTAGCAGAATCATCCTCAAATGTTTTTATTTCGTCCCTTTTGGAGCGTTTTTTTGGAGAGTCATCTGCTGTTCTGTTAAAGTTATAAACTAAGCCAATGCCAATGTAATCGTATTTGTCTTTAGCTGTCCAATCTCTGCTAAAAGCGTCTAATCTGTCAGTAGTTGTGTTGCTTTGAGTGATGTCAAGATATAAATCAATTTTGTGATTTAATTTATATGTTACAGTTAAGCCATAAGGAATTGTGAATGTAGTTGCTTTAGCAGTTTTGTCACTTAATGTTTTCTGAGAAAGATTTTCAGTTTCTCCAACTTCAATATAACCTTCGTAATCTCTGGTATTCAGTGTTTTACTGTCGTATAGTTGGGTTCTGTACCACATGTATCCAATTCCCAGTTGAGCATAAATTTTAAATCTACGATTTTCGTTTTTTTCAAATAAGATATTACTAATGAGGTATCTCGGTTGAAATGAAATGTCGAAAAAACTGTTTTCAAAAGACACAGTGCTTGATTGTGCGCCAGTTTTACGAGTTCCTATTAGTTTTCCAGATTGATAGTTTAATTGAGCTCCAAGTCCCCATTTGATATCCCTGGCAATAGAAAATTTAAAAGCGCTTGACGTATGACTCCCAAATTGACTAAACCTTGGGAATAAGGTGTAATCAGCTATATCTCCCATGTAAGCATTTACACCAGCAGATGCCATTACTGATGCACCATCGAAAATAGGACCGAAATTTTTATCCGCTCCACCTTCAGAGTCATTTGATGTAGTGGCAGGTTCTTTAGCTTTGTCCTTATTAGGTTTTTCCTTTTTTTCTTTCTTTTCCTTTTTATCCTTGTTTCCTTTCTTAGCTGCTTTCTCTTCCTTTTTCTTTGCTTTTCTTTCCTCTTTCTCTTGCTTTATTTTAGCTGGAGATTTTCCGGGGGGCGAAACTATGGTGGTTTGAGCATAAGAGCTTGTAATACACGAAAGGACGAAAATAATAAGTATTAAATATCTTGAGAAAATCATATAAAGCTCTTTTAACCTACGAATATCGTGATTTATTAACAGATTCGCAAATAATAGCGATGTAATTTATCTTGATTAAGTTTACTAAAACATTGTTTGTATTTTTGGGGTATGTTTCAAATTTTGAAATTAATAAATCTTATTTGTTTGATATTGGTATTTTTCCATTCAAGTCAGGCGCAAGAGAGTGAGGTGTTTGATGAGAAGAATCAAGCCCAGGCCTTTGCTATACTGTCTGCTCAGTATAGTAAAGATGCTTATTTGCTTACTCAGAAGAGCTATTTTTCTAATAATATTTATGATATTAAACAGAATTGCGATACAGCAATAGAATTGTGTCAAACCGCAATAGTTTATGCCGATAGTGCTTTTAATGCAGCTTATGATACCTGTGAATATGGTATGATGGTTATGTTGCAAGCCAAGGATTACCAACTCAGAACAATTGCTGGTTTAGAGAAGTTAAAGAGTATAAATGATGCTGAGTGGATCCATTCTTTATCAGAAAAATCGATGTATGCATCAGCCAATGCAATTGTAGATGCTTACAGCGCATCTTTATTTTTTGAGTGGACGGAAGTACTTGATTCTAATATAGAAACTACAGATTCTATACCCTTAACAGAAGAAAGTGAGGCGAGTGATAGAGAGTTGACTCGATTAGAGGCAGATGAATATTCGTATATGACCGTTAAGGAGTTGTATGGTAAAAGATTAGTTGAAATTGATAATGAGTTAGCTTTATTAGAACAGGAGAAGAACGGTACTAATGACGAGAGATTAGATATGGCTATAGCTGAGATAAATATGGAAAAGCTGGAATATCTTAGAAAAATGAAAGGGAGTGAGGATAGGCTTATCAGCGTTAGAAATGACTTGAGTGAAGAGATGTTACAAATAGTTCATAAAGATATTTTTACAACAGATAAGAAGGGGTTTTACAATAAAAATGTTCCTATCCCCACAGAAAATAAAATTCCTGACGGTTTAATTTTTAAAGTTCAGATTGGATTTTTTAAAAGCCAGTTAGACCCTACCCATTTTGATGGTATTTTTCCATTGTCTTCTCAAAAGGTAGATGATACCTATTATAGATACGAAGCAGGGAATTTCTCAAATTATAACGATGCTAAAAAAGCTCAGAAAGCAGTTGTAGATAAAGGTTATTCAGATTCGTTTGTGATTGCTTATTTTAATGGAGAAAAAATTTCTATTCATGAGGCATTAAAAAAAGAGAAAGCAACAGACTAGTCTGGCTTTTTAATCTCCCATCTAATATTACTGATCATAATTAGTGGCTTGTTCGCTGGTGCGTTGGAACCTTTAATACCAAAAACCAAATCAATATTATTAACTTGTTTGTTACTGAAGCTGCTAATAGGAATAGATATTTCTTTAAAGCTATTAGTGTCTAAGGTAGCTGTTGAAGTTACTACAGGATCACTGAAGTGAAAATCACCACAATGGATTCCTCCAGTGAAATAATGGTTCCCGTGAATGATGACTTCATAATCCTGAATATTAGCATCAGGATGTAGTCTTGCAGTAAAAACTAAATTCCCGTTAAGGAAGTCAGAAGCATTGAATTTATTAAGTCGTCTTATAATTAAATTGTAATTACCATTAGCATCACTACTTACTGTTAAGTAATTAGTTCCACTAATTGTAGTGTCAGCAGGAGTAATTGTAGTGTCAGCAGGAGTAACATTGTTGTCAATAGTGGTATCCGCAGGAGTAAAAGTAGTGTCAGGGTTTAGGATGAAATCGATAACACCTGTGGCGCAACTTCTAGCCTCAAAAGCACCGGTAGTAGGATCACCTAAAAAGCTTAGTTCATCATTTTCATAAATCGTAAAAGAAGAATCTAAATATTCACAAGACCCATCATCTTCAACAGCTAAATAGTTATAGTTTAATGCAGCGTTATCAGTACAGCCTTTTCTATCTTTTTCTTTACTACAAGAAGTTGAAAAAGCTGAAAGGATTGCTGTTGCGAAAATGAATTTATAAAAAGTTCTCATGGTAAATAAAATATAGTCAAGTATGAGTTGGATTCAATCAAAAGTACAAAAAAAGGTTGTAAAATAAGTGGTTAATTAGTTTAAACAGTTTTTGACCTTGCGTTGATGAGCTTGTTGTTCTTCAATATTACTTTGGTTAGGAAACATAATTTTACACTCCCCGGTTTTCATTTTTTCTAATTCTGCCATAGCATTATCAAAATCAGCATCACTGGTTTCATCAGCCATCATAATGTCTGTTAACTTTTTATTCTTTTTTACGCAATCACAAAATGATATTCCTTCGGCTTCAATTGGAGTTTCAGCGTTATTTTTTATGGCGTCTTGTAAGCTGATTTCTTCTTCTGTCACTTCTTCCTGATAGACTCCATTTGAACTTGTATCTGCTGCAGTTTCTTCTGCATTTGAATCATCAATAAATGGTTCTTCAATTATTGGTGTTTCACTTTCAATTTTGTCAACTGTTTCATTCCCACAAGAAGCGGTAAAAAGTGTTAAAAATATGAAGGCTGAAAGTTGAAATATATTTTTCATTGTTATGTTTTATAATGAATTCTAAAAGTAGTAAAAAGATTTAGTCCAAATGAGTACTTTCGTTTTTCATTAGATTTAAGATATGCAATTATTAAAACAACTTTGTGAAATTCATGCTCCAGCAGGGAGTGAATGTAAATTAACTGAATTTTTATTGGATTATATCGATAAGAATAAAGCAAATTGGAAAAACCAACCTCAGATTATTTCTGGAGAAGGGTTTCAGGATAACATAATGTTAGTATTTGGAAAACCAACAACAGCAATTTTTGCACATATAGATTCTATTGGTTATACGACAGGGTATAAAAATAATCTAATCAAAATTGGTGGTCCTGGAGCTAAAAAAGGAGCAAAATTAGTTGGAGAAGATAGTAATGGAAAAATTGAATGTGAGTTGGAAACAACAGAAGATGAGCATCAATTTTTAACTTATTCAGCTAAATTTGATAGAGAAATTGACAGAGGAACAACTTTAACTTATTTGCCAGATTTTAGAGAAGATGATGAGTATGTGCAGTGTTGTTATATGGATAACAGATTAGGAATGTGGAATGCAATTAAAGTTGCTGAAACATTAGAAAATGGAGTAATTGTTTTTTCTACGTGGGAAGAACATGGTGGAGGAAGTGTGGGTTATTTAGCACGTCATTTATACGATAAGTTAAATGTGAAACAAGCACTAATATCTGATATTACTTGGGTTACAGAAGGTGTTCAGCACGGTAAAGGAGTTGCAATTTCTATGCGTGATTCTGGTATTCCAAGAAGAACGTATTTGAATAGAATTATTGACTTAGCAAAAGAAAGTAAAGTGCCTTATCAACTAGAGGTTGAAAGTGCTGGAGGAAGTGATGGGAACGCTTTGCAGCGAGCTCCATATCCTTTTGATTGGTGCTTTATTGGTGCTCCAGAAGATTTTGTTCATACACCTGATGAAAAAGTACATAAAAAAGATATTGATGCTATGGTAGGTTTATATCAGTATTTGATGAGGCATTTGTAGTATAAAACATCTACTTTATTTAAATTAGCGAATTAAAAATAGATTGACAAATAAAGGCTAAGTTTATCAAAATGACGTCTTTAAAAAATATAAATCACGAATGAAACAAGGGATTGTAAAGAAAGGAAAGGTATTAGCGGAAAGCATTCCAACACCAGTGGTTGGAAAAGGTACTGTGTTGATTAAAGTAGCTTACAGCTGTATTTCTGCAGGAACAGAAATGACGAGTGTAAACACTTCAAAACAATCATTAGTAAAAAGAGCTTTAAATAGCCCAGATGAGGTTAAGGCGGCATTAGATTTTGCAAAAGATAATGGTGTAGTTAAAACGATACAACGTGTTAGAGGAGTATTGGATGGAGGAAAACAAACAGGTTATTCTATTGCTGGAGAAATTGTTGAAGTAGGAGAAGGAGTTGATAAATTTCAAGTAGGAGATAAAGTTGCAGCAGCAGGAGCAGGAATTGCAAACCATGCAGAGTTTGTTTCTGTGCCTGAAAATTTAGTGATGTTAATGCCTAAAGGAATGGATTGCAAACAAGCATCTACAGTAACTTTAGGAGGTATTGCTTTACAAGGAGTTCGTAGAGCTGATATGAAATTAGGAGAAACTTGTGTAGTTGTTGGAGCTGGAATTTTAGGATTACTGGCTGTTCAAATGTTGAAATTAAGTGGAGTTCAAGTTGTTGTAAGTGATTTTGATCAAAAACGATTAGACTTAGCAAAAGAGCTTGGAGCAGATTTAATTATCAATCCACAAAACGAAGATTTATTAAAGACGGTAAGCACCTATACTGGTGGTTATGGAGCTGATTCGGTTTTATTCACTGCAGCAACAGGAAGTAGTAAACCGCTTTCTGAGTCCTTTAAAATGTGTCGTAAAAAAGGAAAAGTTATTTTAGTTGGTGTTGTTGGAATGGAGATTAACCGTGGAGATATGTATGCTAAAGAGCTTGACTTTTTAATTTCTACCTCTTACGGACCAGGAAGATATGATGCTAATTATGAAGAAAAAGGAATGGATTATCCATTCTCTTATGTGCGTTGGACTGAGAACAGAAATATGACGGAGTATTTACGTTTAGTAAATAATGGGAGTATCGATGTAGATAAATTAATTGATGGTGTTTATGCAGTTGATAAAATAACTGAAGCATTTGATTCATTACAAAAAGAAGGCGAAAAGCCAATAATTGTTTTGTTGGATTATTCGATTACTGATGATAAAGCAGTATTGGAAACAAAGGTTGAAATGAAAACCAAAACAATATCATCTGATACTGTTAATGTTGGTTTAATTGGTGCTGGCTCTTTCGCTACAGGTATGCATTTACCTAATATGAAAGCGATGGGAAATAAATACAGCCTTAAGGGAGTAATGAGCAGAACAGGATTTAAATCTAAGACTGTTGCTGATCAATTTGAAGCAGAATATACAACTACTAATGTAGATGATATTTTAAAAGATGATGCTGTTGATTTAGTGATGATTGCTACACGTCATGATAGCCATGCGGAATTGGTGATGAAAGCTTTAAAAGCTGGAAAACACACTTTCGTAGAGAAACCTTTAGCGGTTAATCAAGAAGAGTTGAATGAAATAAAAGCGTTTTATAATTCTGATGTTGAAAATAAGCCAGTTTTAATGACAGGATTTAACAGAAGATTTAGTCAGTTTTCTCAAGAAATTAAAAAACATACAGATAAGCGAATTAATCCTTTATTTATTCAGTACAGAATGAATGCAGGTCACATTCCTTTAGATCATTGGGTGCACGAAAGTGGAGGTAGAATTGTTGGAGAAGGTTGTCACTTAGTAGATTTAATGACCTTTTTTACTGGTTCTAAAATCAAATCAATTAGTGTAGAAAAAGTTTCTCCTAATAACGATAAGATTAGCACGGCTGATAATGTTTCAATTGTATTGAAGTATGAAGATGGTTCGGTTTGTAACATTCAATATTTTGCAGTTGGTAGTAAGCAAATGTCAAAAGAATACATGGAAGTTCATTACGATGAAAAGACCATTGTAATGGATGACTATAAAACATTGAAAGGTTACGGAGTTAAAGTAAAAGAAATTTCTAAAGGAAGAAGCGATAAGGGACAGAAAGAAGAGTTAGAAGATTTATACGAGACTTTAAAAGGAAATAAAAAAGAATGGCCAATTGAGTTGTGGGATATGATTCAAACAACTGAAATTACATTTGCTATATAATGGACGAGTTAGAAGCAAAAGAGTATAAAGAGCACATCCGTAAACAGTGGGATGCAAATCCTTGTGGAAAGGTTGGAGACATTACTTACGATTTAGACTATTTCAAAAACGTTGAAAAAAACCGTTACGAATCTTATGGAACTTGGATGCAATCGTTTTATGATTATGCTTCTAAAGAACATAAAGGAATATCAGTTTTAGAAGTTGGTTTTGGTCAAGGAACAGATTTAGTTCAATTTGCGAAAGCAGGTGCTAATTGTACCGGTATTGATTATACTCCAACACATTTCGAGTTAGCAAAATTGAATTTCAAATTAAGAGGTTTAAAAGCTGATTTACATTTAGGTGATGCAGCAAATTTACCTTTTGAGGATAATAGCTTTGATAAGATATATAGTTTCGGTGTTTTGCATCATACGCCTGATATTGAAAAGTGTATTAATGAAGTTTATAGAGTGCTAAAACCAGGAGGAACTTTTGTAATGTCTTTATATCATAAAGATAGTTTGTTCCACTATTACACAAAGGTGTTTTTAGATGGGATTGTTAAATTACAACTGTTAACATTAGGTTACATGGGGGTAATGGCAACTTTAGAAAAAGGAGCAGATGGGAAAAAGATTAAGCCATTGGTAAATGTGTACAATAAAAAGAGCCTTTCGCCATTATTAAGTAAGTTTAGTAATACAGAATACAGTGTGCGACATTTACAAAAAAGAGATATTCCTATTTTAGGAAGCATTTTATCGCAATCTTATTTAGAGAAATTGCAAAAAAAATATGGCTGGTACATCATTTCAAAATCAACAAAATAAGCAATGTGTGGAATTTCAGGATTAATATCTTTTTCGAATATAGCTGAAAAAAATGTTGCTGAAGTTCAACAAATAAATGATGCATTAATCCACAGAGGCCCTGATGGAGGAGCTATCTATTCTGATGAAAATGTTGTTTTAGGTCATCGCAGATTATCAATTATAGATTTATCAAACGATGCCGATCAACCAATGACAAATGTTGCTGGAGATTTGGTAATTGTGTTCAATGGAGAAATCTATAACCACGAAGAAATTAAAAAAGAGTTAGTTACTGAATATCAATTTAAAACAGATCATTCAGATACTGAAGTTGTTTTAAATGCTTTTAGAGAATGGGGGATAGATTGTGTTAAACGATTTAAAGGTATGTTTGCTTTTAGCATTTACGATAAAACGAACAACGAAGTATATCTAGTTAGAGATCGATTTGGTAAGAAACCTTTTTATTACTTTAAAGATCAAAGCAGTGTATATTTTTCATCTGAAATTCAGTCGCTTTTTAAATCTGGCGTAGTAAAAAAGGAGATTAATGAAGAAGCGATTTATCATTACCTTACTTTTTTAACGGTTAATGCTCCTAATACTTTTTTTAAAGATATTCATAAAATAAAAGCAGGTCATTATATTAAAGTGACAGCTAATTCATCAGAAGAAATTCAGTATTGGGATATTGCTGACCATCTAAATAACCAAGATGAAAATATATCAGAAGAACAAGCTAGGAAAACTACAGAAGCTCTAATGGAAAAATCAATGAAGCATCGTTTTGTTTCTGATGTCCCTGTTTCTATTGCTTTAAGTGGTGGCTTAGATAGTTCATTAAATTTGTGTTATGCAAAAGAAATGGGAATTGAGGTTTCTGCTATTAACTTATCTTTTAGTAAAAAAGGAGAGTTTGATGAGTCTGTAATCGCTAAAAAATATGCTGATGAGTTGGGAATCAATTTGCATCAAATTACAATTGATGAAAAAGGATTTGAAGATTTAATTAAAGAGTATTTGGCAATTCAAAAAGATTTACCAATAGGTGACCCTAATTTCTGTTTGTTGTATGAGATTTCTAAATATGCTCGTAAAATAGGTTCTAAAGTATTGTTAGTTGGAGAGGGTGGAGATGAAATTGGGGGGTATCCTGTTTATGAGACAATTCTAAAAGAATACAATTTATACAAGAAAAGTCCAGCTTTAGCGCACATAACTAAATCCTTAATACCTTCAAAAAGTATAAGGGATAAGTTAGATTTTATTCAGAAAGATAAATTTATTTCAAGAAGGCATTTTCATGGATTTTCTGAAGCTTTGAAAAAAGATTTTTGGAAAAAAGAATTACCTAAAAAAAATTCTAATGATGTTATTTACAGTTATATGTTTGAAATTAAACAT
>JAQXDJ010000349.1 GCA_029251425.1 Vicingaceae bacterium | reverse complement strand
ACCCTATCTAAAACAGCATCAACAATTGTGTCAGGACAGCTTGCACCACTTGTTAAGATGATTCTTGTAATATCTTTATTTTTAGGTAGATAATTTTCTTTCATAATATTTTCTTTATTATGAAAATTGAAATAATTTAATGTGTTTTTGTTTTCAATGTCCTTAGCGGAACTGATAAAGTAGGTAGGTAATTTCTCTTCGCATAATTCTACAATGTGAGATGTGTTAGAGCTGTTGTATCCACCAACAACAATTGCTAAATCAGCTTCCTCTTTTAATAGCCCTATGGTAGCTTGTTGGTTATCATTAGTCGCATAACAAAGGGTGTCTCTGGTGTCAGCAAAATGTTCTTTATAATTTTCAGGGCCATACTTTTTAGTCATAGTCTTCTTAAGGAAGTCAGCAATTTCTTGAGTTTCTGTTGCAAGCATTGTTGTTTGATTAACAACACCTATTTTCATCAAATCTTTTTTGATGTCAAAATTTACAGAATATCTGCCCTTAAAAATTTGTTTAAAATCCTCTTCAGATTTTTTTTCTAAAATAATATCTTCTAAAATTTTAGCTTCATTAATATCTTTAATGACTAATGACTGAGCGTTTTTATCACTGTGAGAAAAAGTTGCTCTAGTCTCCTCATGATTGTGCTTTCCATGAATTATAATAGTATGATCAGTTTCACCTAGTTTTTTTGACTGTTTCCAAACACGTTCAACAAAGGGGCATGTTGTATTGTATTTTTGAATTTCTATACCTAAATCAGTTAACCTTTTTTCTATGGCTATTGTGGTTCCAAAAGCAGGAATAATAACAATGTCATCCTTGGTTAATTCATCCCAGTTAATAAAATGGTTGCCTTCGGTATCCATAATGAATTGGATGCCTTTCGCTTTTAAATCATCATTAACAATAGGGTTATGAATCATTTGACTTAGCAAATAGATGTTTTTTCCAGGGTTTTCTTCAACAGCTTTATAAGCTATTTCAATTGCATTTTCTACACCATAACAAAAACCAAAATGTCTTGCAATTAAAAATTGTATGGGACCAAAATCTAATAAGGTAGGTGAGAAGTCTTTTTTTCTAGGGTCAGTAATCTTCCTAAGCTCTTTAATAGTAGAAATAAAGGAACTTCTGTAGTAGTTTGGAATGTCAAATTTTTTCATAATAAGTACAACAAATTTATGCTTTGATTTTGGATAAACTAAATCAATAGATATTTATTATAACAAATTGAGATTAAAATGTTGATTTTCTTTTATTTAAAAGGAATTAAGGTTACTTTTGTCATCCTTAAAAAAAGGAATACTGTAATGTCAGCTTACAGTTTTAACTAACAATCTCTCGTTATTGCTGATTTATAACGAGATACAAAGAATGCATAATGGCAGAAAAAAAAGAAGAAGCAGCAGCAAAAAAGCCTGCAGCTAAGAAAGCAGCTCCTAAAGCTGCAGCAAAGAAAGCAGCTCCTAAAAAGGCAGCAGCAAAAAAAGAAACTCCAAAAGCAAAAGCGGAAAAAGTTGAAAAAACTCCTAAAGTAGAAGCGAAAGCTGAAACTGTAGAGAAGGCTCCTGTAAAAAAGGTTGCTCCTAAAAAAAGAGCAGAAATTAAGCCTTTGGCTGATTTTGATTGGAGTATGATTAGTAAGCGTGAAGAGAAATACTCTGAAGCTGACCAAAAAGAAATGGAAGATGTTTATAACGAAACATTAACTTCTATTGAAGATCAACAAGTTTTAGACGGAGTTGTAACAAGAAAAACAAGCAGAGATGTTGTAATTAACATTGGGTACAAATCAGAAGCTGTAATTTCAATTTCTGAATTTAGATACAATCCTGATTTAAAAGAAGGAGATTCTGTTGAAGTATTTGTTATTTCTCAAGAAGATAGAAACGGACAATTAATTTTATCTCATAGTAAAGCAAGAGCTTTAAGAGCTTGGGATAAAGTAAATGAAGTTTTAGAAACTCAAGAAATTATTAAAGGTTACGTTAAGTGTAGAACTAAAGGTGGTTTAATTGTAGATGTATTCGGAATTGAAGCATTCTTACCAGGTTCTCAAATTGATGTTAAACCAATTAGAGATTACGATGTTTACGTTGATAAAACAATGGAATTCAAAGTTGTTAAGATTAACAAAGAATTCAAAAATATTGTAGTTTCTCATAAAGCATTAATTGAAGCAGAATTAGAACAACAAAAAGCTAAGATCATTTCTAAATTAGAAATCGGACAAGTATTAGAAGGTACTGTTAAAAACATTACTTCTTATGGTGTGTTTATTGATTTAGGTGGTGTTGATGGATTAGTTCACATTACAGATCTTTCTTGGGGTAGAATTAACCACCCAGAGGAATTCTTAGAAATAACAAAAACTTCAACAGAAT
>JAQXDJ010000342.1 GCA_029251425.1 Vicingaceae bacterium | reverse complement strand
GTTTTATCTGATTTTATTTGAATAAAATAAACTCCAGCTTTTAACTTATCTAAATTTATTTGATGGTTTGAACCGTTAAAAGTATCAGTGTCAATAATTTTTCCATTATAGTTTAGAATAGTGTATTCATATTGATTAATCTCTTTTAAGTTAATGTTTAAAACATTGCTTGCTGGATTTGGATAAACTCTTAAATTGTTGTTTTCAGTTATTGCGTCAATATTTGTGGCTGAAGAACTAATAACTCCAACTGCATCTAAATCAAATCCGGAAGACCCGAATGGGGTGGGGAAAGGGTCGTTTATGGCTCTGTTTTGAGAATCATACGAAGCGTATTGAGGATTAATACTTCCTACAGCATCAATAATTTTAACATGACTGATGTTGTTGATGTCTAATCCATTTGTTCCATCTAATTCATCTAAATCAAAAGGAGTTCCAAATTGACCTCTGTATTTTCCAGCTAAATTATAAAGGTCTGTTGCGTCAGTAATTCCGAATCCAGGTGTTTGAATAGATGTATCTGTTAGTGAAATGGCATCAAACCTAAAAAAGTTAATTCCATCAGAACTAACCTCAACAAAAGCTAGTTCTAAAAAAGAATCGCTAAATGAGTTTTCGAAAACTGCAAAATCTGCACCTTGTCCATTAATTATTGGAGCGTTAAAAGCAAGTGTTGCCGAACCACCATCTCCTAAGCTTACAATTCCATTTAATCCTGATTTGCCGATTGCAGAAGCATTAGTTCCTACATTTGCATTTCCGGAAGATGAATTACTTATATCTTGAGGTCCTATTGAGACGGTGCATGATGAAGCCCAGGTAACAAAAACACTTGAGTCTTTGTGTATTGCTGTTGAGCCAGTTTGTCCTGCCGGTGGAGCGTAAGGGCCTTGTGCAAAAAAAGAAAGTGTAGTTATGAGTAAAAAACTGCTTAGTAAAAATTCTTTCATTGTATTAAGTTTTATTAAACCTAGTAAGAAAAACTTCTTACTAGGTTTAGTTGAATTAACATAATTATTGAATAATTAATCTTTTTACTTTTATTTCATTTTCGTTAGAAGTTCTAACGAAGTAGATTCCTTCATTTAATTCATTTATTCTTATTGTATGAACTCCATGTGATAAATTGTTTTTTGAAATTAAAATTCTTCCAGCAACATCTATGACCTGTAATGTGTTAATGCTGTTTCTTAGGCTTAATGAAATATTTTCTTTAGCTGGATTTGGATAAATAGAAAATTCTTGATCTACAGTTGTTTCTAAGTTATTCATGCCAACAGGTGTTCTGTAATCTATGGCAATGCCTTGTGGAGATATATTGACATCAAAAGAATCAAGAGCAGTACCGTTAATATCATGGATAAATGTTTTACCATAACTTGCAAAATCTGATTGAGTAAAGTAATATTCATCATTTATATTGTCATAAACTTCTGCAATAGCAGATATTGTGAAGCCTTGATTTAACATGGTTCTTGTGTCCATGTCATATTTATCAACACCTGTTGCGGTTTCAATGATTAGAATGTTGCTGTAGTTGTCATCTAATCCTGAAGCGCCAACATTTGTTGCTATTGTAGCTCCAGTTGTGGTATTGTATTCTATTACATTTCCAGTCTCTTTACATACTGCGTGAATATTGTTGTTGTAGGCAATTAAATCATTAACTCCTGCACCGTCTGTACCTAACTGAATTTTTCTAGAGAAAGCTCCAGTGTTAGCATTGAAAACACTTATTACGCCTAGTGTATCAGTGAAAATCCCAAAAGGAGGGAATGCATCAACTGTTCCAGGTACATTGCTGGCAATATAAATACTGTCGTTTAAAACAGCGACTCCTCCAATGTTTTCTTCTAGATCATTAAAAGAAAACTCCGTAGCTAGAGTAGTTTTGTTTAAAGATTTCATAAGTGGTGCTCCAGCTCCATTAAATAGGGATGTGAAAAGCATATTGCCTGATAAATAAACGTTTTTTATTTTGTCAACATGAGTTGTGGTCAATCTAGTATAATTATCAATATCATACTTAACTAGGGTGTCAAATGCGCCTACATAAGCATGTTCATTATCTATTACTGTACCGTTAATAGACTCTACATGAATTGTATCAAAAACAGTGAACGTTTTAGAAGTCATATCGTAACTACCAACTGTTGCTCTGTCAGCAAATGGGGCAGTACTTTCAAATTGACCACCGTTAGCAATTATTACTTGAGTTTGTGCATTAATACTTTGTGAGGCTAGTATTAGACCTAGGCAAGTTAAGCCTGCCATTTTGTAAATTTTTCTCATCTCTTTATTTTAATGAGGTTAAACAATAAATTAATTTTGAAACGATTAAAATCGTTTCATTCATTAAGAAGTAAAGTGAAGGAGTTTTCTCTAAGAAATCATCTTCGCCTTTAATCCCGAAAGCTTTGTTGAATGAATTCAACGATTAAAGGCAGGTCTTCTGACTCACTCCATATTTTTACGTCTTCCCGAGGGTTAGTCAGTGACTTATTGTAAAAACGTACAGAGCTTACAGCTGCGGGTACAGTTGAGGATTTACACCTCATTCCCTATTAATTCCGAAAAATCGGAAACCAATAACAGTGCAAATATACTGATTTGTTGTGGTGAAAATTGATGTGGTTAATAACTATTTGTAAGTTAAACAGGGAAAACCTTTAAAGCTTCAATCATTGATTGGTTAAAGATTTCTTGATTTAAACCGAGTTCAATTTTATGTTGATTAAAATATTTAATTAAGTTTTCTGTAGCCATATTTCCTGTTAAATCATCTGTAGCCATAGGGCAGCCACCAAAACCTTTTATAGCTCCATCAAAACGCATACAACCATTGTTGTATGCGGCACTTACTTTTTCTTCCCAAGTGTCAGGTGTAGTGTGTAAGTGAGCTCCAATTTCTACATTTTTAAATTCAGGAATGGTGTTACTAAATAGGTAACTGATGTTTTCGGGATTAGAAACACCGATAGTGTCAGAAAGTGCAATAATTTCAACTCCTAATTGGGATAGTTTTTTAGTCCATTCAATAACAATATCACTATTCCATAAATCTCCATAAGGATTTCCAAAAGCCATAGAAATATAAACGACTAACTTTTTATTGTGCTTAACACAAAGATTTTGAATATCAGCAACTCTGATTAGCGATTCTTCAATTGAAGAGTTGGTGTTTCTTTGTTGGAAAGTTTCTGAAATAGAGAAGGGGAAGCCTAAATAATCAATTTCTTCAAAGTTACAAGCATCTGTTGCGCCTCGTTGATTAGCAACAATGGCTAATAACTTGCTGTTAGCTTGAGATAAGTCTAATTTATTTAGAACTTCTGCGGTATCTTTTAATTGAGGAATAGCTTTAGGGGAGACAAAGCTGCCGAAATCAATAGTGTCAAAACCAACTTTTAATAATTGGTTAATATATTTAGCTTTTATGTCTGTTGGAATAAAATCGTGCAAACCTTGCATAGCATCTCTTGGACACTCAATTAGCTTAACCATATTTCTCCAATATTTTTTTATTAATAGCTTTAATTAAACCAGGGCCTTCATAAATAAAGCCAGTATAAATTTGAACTAAATCAGCACCTGCGTCTATTTTTTCAATTGCATCTTCTGCAGAATGTATTCCTCCAACTCCAATAATTGGAAAGGCTTTATTTGATTTTTCTGATAAATACCGAATTACTTCCGTAGCTCTTTTGGTAACTGGTTTTCCACTTAGTCCTCCGTTAGCAATTGTTTTAATTGTGTCAGCATCTGTTTTTAAGTTTTCTCTAGATGTTGTAGTGTTTGCAGCAATTATTCCATCAATTTTTGTTTGAGCTACAATATCAATTACTTCGTCTAGTTGAGAGTTGTTTAAATCTGGAGCAATTTTTAATAGAATTGGCTTAGGTTTGTCCTTTGTGGTATTAATGTGTTTTAAATCGCCTAATAAGTTTAATAGAAAAGGAGTGTCTTGCAGTTTTGTTAAGTCTTTCACATTCGGACAACTCACATTAACAACAAAATAATCTACATAATCGTGGAGTGTGTTAAAATTGAAAACATAATCAACTAAAGCATCTTCATTGCTTGTAACAGTATTTTTTCCAATATTTCCTCCAATAACAATGTCAGTTTTTCTGTTTTTTAAACGTTTGATGGCATCTTCAGCTCCAAGGTTATTAAATCCCATTCTGTTAATTAAGCCATTGTCTTCAGTAATTCTGAATAAACGAGGTTGTGGGTTACCAATTTGTGCTTTTGGTGTAAGCGTCCCAATTTCAATAAAACCAAAGCCTAAATGAGCTAATTCGTTATACCATCTAGCGTCTTTATCAAATCCGGCAGCTAAGCCAACAGGGTTTTTAAAGGTTAATCCGAAAAGTTTTTTTTCTAATCGTTTGTCTTTAACTTGAAACATGCCTCTTATTATAGAAGGTAGTCCAGGTATTTTAGAAAAAAAAGAAAGACAATCTGTTGCGAAGTAATGCGCCTTTTCTGGCTGCATAGCAAACAATAGTGGTTTTATTAAAAGCTTATACATTAATGCAAAAGTACACCTTTTGCTTATTGTTTAATAATTTCCTCAAAAGTATTATCTGTGTAAAATATTATGATTTTCTTTACTGCTTTATCACTTGTAGTTGGAGTAGGAGAGGGCTCTTTTTTTTCTTGAGTTTCTACTCGATTGGTATCGCTCTTAATTTTGGTATTGCCAGTGAGCAACCAATCTGCACTAACATTTGGGAATTGTATTAAAATTTTCTGTACAAATTCTAAACTTGGTTTGTTTCTACCAGATAAAACATGTGAAATACTTCAGGGTTGAACACCTACTTTTTCAGCAAAAGCAGAGGCTGATAAATTGTTTAGTTTCATTAAATATTTAAAGCGATCAATTAACTCCATATTTCAGTTTTACATTTGTAATCAGGGCTATTATTTACAAATGTAAACAATAATGCATTGCCTTACTTTTTTTTGCTCTATATTAATAGGGTTTGTTCTGAGTTTTTATTAAACTATCTATTTATTTAAATAAGTTTAAAATATTGA
>JAQXDJ010000258.1 GCA_029251425.1 Vicingaceae bacterium | reverse complement strand
GAAGTAAGAGATATATAAGTTTATACAACATAAAGCTGTTTCGTTTTTCGAAGCAGCTTTTTTTATGGTATGATTTCTGATTAAGGCATTCGGAAGGATGGATCAATTGGTTTGCCAATACATTCTGATTTAGTAATTGAATTGTTAATTTTGAGGTGTGAGATTAACCACGAGAAATAGTAGTCTTTTCATTGTCTTTTTTGCTGTTGTCTTCATGGCAGCAGCCAACAAGATCGATCAAGGATATAAAGCCTTGGGTCAATACGACTACTTCAAAGCAAAAAAATGTTTTAAGAAAACAAAACTAGCTGTAACTCCTTTTAGTGTTGATCACCAAGCAGGACCAAGAAAATATATTTTCGACCATCTTTTTATCCCTAATTTAGATAGCTTAAGAAGATGGAGATCCTTAATTAAAGAATGGACTGGTACAACCGTTTATAAATTAAAAGGATATATTTGATGTAAACTTATAATGCGAATATGTGCACCGGTGTACATATTCGGTTGTTAGGCTCAAAAAACAAATATGTTAAAAGAACAAAGACCCTCAATATTCAAGCGTGTACTTGCACTTTTTATTGACTTCATAATACTAGGAATAGTTGGCTCCATATTAGGATACTTTTTAGAAGACTTTTTTGTGTCATTAGGTGTATATGGGACTTTGGTCGGAAGTACGATTACAATTCTATATTTTGGAATACTTCAGAGTTCAATTGGTAGTGGGCAATCCTTGGGAAAAAAAGTTATTAAAGCCAAGTTGACCGACCTGAATGGTAATTATCTTACCCCAGGTCAATCATTTTTGCGATCCGTTATATTATTCCTTCCTCTAATGAATGTTGGGATATTTGCAGATGGAAAGGGGATGATAATTGCATTATCCTTAATAATTGCTTTGATTTTTTCTGGAATCTATTTCATACTAGTAAATAAATCGAGAAGAAGTCTCCATGACATTTTGATAAGAAGTGTTGTTGTTTATCGTAATGTAACAGAACTTGAAATAGATGTGAAAAACGATGTAACTATGAAGAAAATAATTCCAATTGGAATTATTATTCTTTTAATTATGGTAAATAGTATTTATCAGCTTTTTGCGGAAAATAAGCTTACCGAACTTATTAAAGCTAAAGTGATGGTAGAAAAATTAGATGGAGTAATTGTTGTAAATCAAATTCAATCAAATAAATCAACAACTACGGTATATGGATCTGAAAACCCACCTTACGAATATTCATCTGTAAATATGACGGTACGACTTAATAACAAAGAAGGAGTATCAAGTTATGACTCAAAGTACTTTGATGAAATACATGAAATAATACTATCAGAAGTTCCTGAAGCAAAGGAAATGTCTGCGGTAATCATAAGTTTGAATTATGGATACACCATTGGAATTGCTAGTAAAACAAAAAGTATCTCTAAATCTTTTGAAAACTAAAGAGCCTAACAATCTCTATATTTCATTATGTTAGCTGATTACTGTAAATTTGGTCTTAACAAAACGAAAACATAGAGTTGTCGTTAAACGAACCAATCCAAAATAGAAAATTATCTTTGCTCTTAATCCGATAAGTATCGGAAGCAAATTCAGATTGCGTAGCTTTTCAAAGCACATATTTCGTTCCTCAAAACGTGCTTTTCAAGACTCAATGTTGTTACGAGTTTATAGTAACTCCAAGTACTGATCTTCATTAATAATTTTAACTTCTAGTTTTTCTGCCTTAGCGAGTTTACTTGGTCCCATGTTTTCGCCAGCAACTATATAACTTGTTTTTTTAGAAATGGAACTCGAAACTTTACCACCATTTTGCTCAATAGAAGCTTTTAACTCGTCTCTACTAAATTTGCTAAAAACTCCTGAAACCACAAAAGTTAACCCTTCTAATTTGGTTGTTGCATTCGCCAATTGTTCTTCAGATAAGGTTAACTGTAAACCCTGTCCTTTTAATTTATCTATGAGTTGTAAATTGCTTTCCACTGCAAAAAAGTTAATAATACTTTCAGCAATTTTATCTCCAATTTCATCTGCAGCAATTAACGCCTCAAATGATGCTTTCATAATAGCATCAATACTTTTAAATTGCTTGGCCAGTTTTTTAGCTACTGTTTCTCCTACAAAACGAATTCCAATTCCATACAAAACACGTTCAAAAGGTATTTGTTTTGAAGCAATTAAACCGTCAATAATATTTTGCGATTTCTTTTCTTTAAACGACTCTAATTCAAATAACTGTTCAAAATTTAACGCATACAAATCAGCAATAGTTGTAGCTAATCCTTGTTCATATAGTAAATCAATAGTTTCTTCTCCCAGCCCATCTATATTCATTGCTTTACGCGAAATAAAGTGTTGCATTTTACCTTTAATTTGTGGTGCACAACCCCATTCATTTGGACAATAATGCTTGGCATCTCCTTCTTTTCTTACCAACTCTGTTTGGCACTCGGGACATTCAGCAATATAAACTGTGGGCTCTGAAAAAATATCTCTTTGTGTAGCCTCAACTCCTACAATTTTTGGAATTATCTCTCCTCCTTTAAAAAAAAAAACAGTATCGTTAACTCTAATATCTAATTTTTCTATCTGATCGGCATTGTGCAACGAAGCTCTTTTAACCGTTGTTCCTGCCAATAAAACAGGCTTTAAATTTGCCACTGGAGTTATTGCTCCTGTTCGCCCTACTTGGTAAGTAATTTCTAATAATTTAGTGGCTACTTTTTCGGCTTTAAACTTATAAGCTATGGCCCATTTTGGCGATTTTGCTGTAAAACCAATTTCTTCTTGTCTTGCGTAATTATTTACTTTAATTACAATCCCATCAATTTCAAAATTTAAGTTGTTTCGCTCTGTATCCCAATAATTGATAAACTCAAAAACCTCATCTATTGTTTTACATTTCTTAATCGATTTAAACTTTTCTGTTGGAATTTTAAAACCCCATTCTCCTGCTTTTTCAATTGATTCGTAATGTGTTTTAAAGGGTAAATTTTCTCCTAACACAAAATACAAGTAACAATCTAACTTACGTTTGGCTACAATACCTGAATCTTGCATTTTTAAAGTTCCTGAAGCTGTATTTCTTGCGTTTGCATACAAATCCTCACCTGCTTCTTCTCTGTCCTTGTTTAAACTGTTAAACACATCTTTAGGAAAAAATATTTCTCCTCTAATCTCAAACTCATCTGGGTAATCGTTTCCTTTTAATTGTAACGGAATAGAACGAATCGTTTTTACATTCTCAGTTACATCATCTCCTTGCATCCCATCTCCACGTGTAACTGCTTGAATTAACTTTCCATTTTTATATGTAATTCCAATGGCTACCCCATCATATTTTAACTCACAGATATATTCCAACTCATTCTCCACTAACTTTTTAATTCTAGTTTCAAAATCAACCATATCCTCTATGCTATAGCTATTACTCAGAGAAAGCATTCGGTACTTATGTTTTACTGTTGTAAAGTTTTTGGTTACCGTTCCTCCCACTCTTTTTGTTGGAGAATCATCAAAAGCAAATTCAGGAAATTGCTCTTCAAGTTGCTGTAACTCCTCTAACATCATATCAAAATCATAATCTGATATGGTTGGATTAGAAAGCACATAATAGTTGTAATTATGTGTTCTTAGCTTTTGTGATAACGTTTCTATTTTTTGTTTTGAAGCTTCTTTTGTCATAATATTTTAAGATGATTCTAAATTAAATAAATCACTTTATACTTCTTAATTTTGACTCATAAATTCATTAACAAAATGACAGGTTTAGAAAAAGGTAAAGCATTATTTGAAAAACAAGAATTTAATGAAGCTATTATTGAACTTGATATATTTTTAGCTCAACAAAAAAATAATGCTGATGCACTTTATACGAGAGCCATTTGTTATCGTAAAATTGATCAGTTTGAAAAATCCATTGAAGATTTAACGGCTATTTTAGAACGCTTACCTGAAGAAGCAACACTTCTTTGTGATAGAGGAATTTCTCATTTTAAAAACAAGAACATTGAAGCGGCAATGCTCGACATGAATAAAGCTGTTGAGTTAGAACCTGAAAATCCGTTTAGGTATTCGAGTAGAGCCTACATAAGAGCCAAAACTGATATTAAAGGAGCTATGGCTGATTATGAAAAAGCAATTGAATTGGATCCTAAAGATGAAATTTCTTATAATAACTTGGGTTTATTACAAGAAAATGCTGGAAGAATGAAATCTGCTAAAAAGAACTTTTCTAAAGGAAATGATATTATTGGCTATGACCCTGATAAAAGGCAGGAGGACATTGATAAATCAATTGAAAAAATTGATGACATAAAAGAAAAAGAAAAGTTAAAAAATCCCCATCAGCAAGAATCTGTCTGGAAAATAATGCTACAGGTTTTTACTTCGAAAAAAACAAGACAGGAATATTTTAACTTTCTTAAATCTAAATTTAGGCGGACTGCTTAAGATAACCCAATACTTTTTCATACACTCGGTAATCTA
>JAQXDJ010000307.1 GCA_029251425.1 Vicingaceae bacterium | reverse complement strand
TTTTTATTAAAAAAATATAAATACAACAATACGCTTTATGTTTCTTCGTTTAAAGGTCAAGTTTTCACCTAAAACTCTAAAAATGAACAAGAAAACAACCGCTATCATTTCACTAACAGCTCTTTATAGTATATTGTTTTACGAACAACACGTTGGCATAAACTTTCTTTTATTTACCATTTCATTATTGGGACTTTTTTTCTATCAAGATAAATTGAGTCTTAAAAATAAAAGTGTTTTACTTTTAAGCGCTGCTGCTATATTTAGTGCAATTTTTGCTGTAATACATGGCTCTTATTTGTCCTTGTGGGCTACAATCATATCATTAATGATAATACCTGGCGTTATGATGAATAAGCGATCGAACATTTTAATAGATTTTGGAACAACACTGGCAAATATTGGTGGTTCTTCAATATTTATGATTCTTGAAATTGCGGAATCTAACAAAAATGGGAAGAGTAACAGTTTCTTACAATTATTAAAATACCTGGTTCCAACAGTTTTTATTGTAGCATTCTTTTTCATTTATCGTTCTATGAATCCCCTATTTGAAAATGCTACTCAAGAAATTGCAGATTTAATTAGCTTAAGTTATGTGTTTTTTACCCTTGGAGGATTTGGACTTGTTTATAGTATTTACAAACAAAAAAGATCAAAAGAGCTTGATGAATGGGAAAGTAAGTGGGATTTAAACATTATTGAAACAGAAGTGACAGCTCCGAAATGGAACGAAGGGATCGCTTTTATTGTCCTATTTATCTTTTTAAATTTAATGTTGTTCTCTGTTAACTTTATGGACATTAACTACCTTTATTTAGGAGAAGGAATGCCAGATGGAATAACGCATAAGCAGTTTCTACACAAAGGTGTCGGCATGCTTATCCTTTCAATACTCCTAGGTATTTCATTGTTACTCTTCTTTTTTAGAGGGTCATTAAACTTTTCAAAAAACAAAAGGATGATCAAGTCATTAGCTTTTTTGTGGGTTATACAAAATACTTTTATGGTTATCTCTACTACTTTAAGAAATAACATTTATGTAGATGAAGCGCTTTTAAGTTACAAAAGAATTGGTGTCTATTTCTGGTTACTGTTTGCTCTTATAGGGCTAATTACACTATTTATTAAACTTTTTAAAAACAAATCGGTTTGGTTTTTGGCTCGACACAACTTTACTGTGATTTTTATTGTATTTATTGCTAGTTCTGCATTCGATTGGGATAAAATCATTTCTGATTTTAATATTAGTAGAGCTCAACAAGAAAATGAAATATCTTCTTATGACAAGCGGTACTTGTTGAGTTTATCGGAGGGAAATATAGCTGACTTACATACCCTAAAAGAAATGAAAGGGTTTGAAATAGACTCTTTATATTCTTACTCGTATCATAACAATTATAGATATTCCAACAAAAACTGGTTAGATACTAAGGTTTATAATTTTCTAGAAGGTGATGAGGAAGGTGATTGGCGCTCTTTCTCAATTAGAAGAAACAAGGTTAGAAATGATATAGACAACCTTAATAAAATTGGGAGTTTAGACACCCTAGATTTAAGAAATAATTATAAAATAAAAACAATTTCTCC
>JAQXDJ010000294.1 GCA_029251425.1 Vicingaceae bacterium | reverse complement strand
AGTGTTAAACGAAATTACAGTTTTTTAAGGAGAAAGTCAAGGTTTGTAATTTTTCAAAACCTGAATAAACTGCTCAGCAATTTTATGTTCGTTATAGTTTTCTGATAATAATTGGTGTCCTGCAGCAGCTATTTTATTTGTAAAAGTTGTGTTGTTTTTTAAAGTTAAAATTTGCTCAGCAATAGCTTTGGCGTTATTGTCTGTTAATATTATGTTTACTTGGTTGGTAAACAGTTCTTTAATGGCTGGTGTGTTTTTACTTATAATACACTTTTTTAAAGCTGCATAGTGATATATTTTGTTGGGAATTACTAGGTCTGCTTTGGGTGTGTCGCCAAAAATTCCCAAACAAATATCAAACTCATTTATTTTAGCAGAAAGTTCTTCGTAAGCAACCCACCCTAAAAAGTTAACATTGGTTAAGGCGAGTTCTTTTGCTTTTTGTTTCATCTTTTCCCATTCAAAACCAGTACCAATTAAGTTAAATTGAATATCGGCTTCGGATTGTAAAATTTGAGCAGCTTCAATAATGTGTTTGGTTCCTTGTAGTGGAATAAACCCACCATAAAACCCAACATTAAAAATGGTGTTAGCAGCTCTGTTAATTGGTTTAAATTGAGTTACATCTGCTCCTATGGGTAATACCTTTATTTTGTTAGGTTCAATTTTAAAGGTCTTAGCAAAATAGTTTTTGTGCGCATTAGTATCCGCAATAATAATGTCGCTTTTATGTAGTGGTATTTTATCTTTTAAATAGTTTTTATAAGCTCTTGGTGAGTATTTAGAAACTTGTTTGTAATCAAAAACTTTGGTTAAATATTTAGAAATTAGTGGATCGAAAATAATTGGCTTATCAGTTAATCTTTTAAGTTTATTTACGCTTTCGTGCGTAAATGGTGGGAGGTAAATAAAATCGGTTTGCGCTGCTAATGCTTTAAATTTAGCTTTATCTAATTTTTTTAAAGATGAAATAGGAAATTCTGTTACTTCAACAGCAGCATTTTGCTTTAATCCTTTTAATAGAATTTGAGTTCTATTATATTCAGGATCATAATTTCCGGTAACCAGTATTTTCATTCGTAAAAGCAACAATTTATAAGGATTCTAAATTACAAAAAGGAATGTTATCTCTGAATAATAAATTAACTTTGAATTCTAATTTAAAACAAGAATAAGATGAAAAAATTATTATTTATAGCAGGTGCAGCATTTTTATTTTCGTGTGGTAACACAGAGCATAAAACGGAAGAAGTGAAGGAAATTATTGAAGAAGTTACAGTTGAAATTTCTAAACATGGTGAAGAAATTACTGAAGATGGGGCAATTTCTACAACTGAATTTTTAGCGCAGTTTGATGGTAAGGAAGCTTTGGAAACAAAAATTACTGGAAGCATTGAGGAGGTTTGTTCTAAAAAAGGATGTTGGATGACAATGAATTTGAGTGATGATAAAAACATGAGAGTTACTTTTAAGGATTACGAATTTTTTGTGCCATTAGATGCTGGCGGAAAAGAAACAATTATACAAGGAACTGCAACCATGGATACTACAACTGTAGAAATGTTAAAACATTATGCTGAAGATGCTGGAGATTCTCAAGAAGAAATTGATGCAATTACAGAACCTGAGTTTAATTATGCTTTTGAAGCAACAGGTGTAATTGTTAAAGAAGAAAAAACAACATCTAATGAACATTAAGATGAACAAAATAATATTGGGATGCTTTTTAGCATCCCTTTTTTTTGCTTGTAATTCTGAGCCAGAAAGAGAAGTGAAAAAAGTGGTTAAAACAGTTAAGGTTGTTTCGGATAATGCACCTAATAAGGATAGTGAATTGTCGTTACTAATGCGGCAACTATATTTAGATGCGGATTCTATAAAGCAGCTTATTCTAACTAAAAAAGGAACTGTTTCAGATGCTTTTATTACAGAATTAGAAACAGTTCATACCGCAAAACCTACTGATCCAGCTGTTAAAACTGCAGAATTTAACGCGTTTAATAAATTATTAGTTAACCAAGCAAAAGCAATACAGCAAAATTCAGAAAATCAGACAGAAGAGTTTAATCGCTTAGTAAATAGATGTATGGATTGTCATCAGAGTTTTTGCCCTGGACCAATTAAAAGAATTAAGAAGTTAAGGATTACTCCTTAACTTCTTAATAGATTCTATTGCTTTATTTTACAATTAGGTAATAAAGATTGAATTTTACTTACTTCTGATGCAGGAATGTTATTCCCTTTAATAACTAGATTTTTTAATTCTTTCAAATTCCCCATTTCATCTGGTAAACTTGTTAGTTTATTATTGGTTAAAACTAACTTTTTAAGTTGTACCATTTTTCCAATACTTGCTGGTATTGTTTTTAAATTGTTACCTCTTAATATTAGGTGAGTAAGCCCTTCTAATGTTGTTAACTCTTCAGGAAAAACATCAAGCTTTTCTCCATCTTCACCACCAGTCATTTTTGAAGCCAAATCAGGAAGTGTTAGTTGTTTACCTCCTGTCATTACCATTAAGTATTTTGCGTATTTATTGATTTCTCCAGATGCAACCCCAGCTTTATAAGCTTCATTACTTGCTTTAATATCAGCTATAGCTTCTGCACGTCCGTGTTTTTTGTAGTCGGCTTTAAACTGCTCAATTTCTGATTGCGGTTTAGTTGTAATTGCAACTTTAACAGGGGTAGTATTTACTTTTAATTTTTGGTTTAATTCATACCCTTTTTTATAGTCAATAATTTCAGTAAGCAATGCTTCTCTTCTAATTGTTCCATTATTACTTACATTTTTTTGTAAATCTAATGCTGCTTTAACAGCATTTCCTGCTTTTTCAAAATCCATTAAATACATATAGGCTCTCCCTAAGTTTTCACCAATAATCATAGTTACTTTTTTGTTTATTCGGGAGTCTTTAAGTTCTGGAGTACTTTCGGTTAATGCTTTTTCCCATATAACAATTGCTTCTTTTAATTTGCTTTGAGAACCAGCATCACTAGCGTTTCCTTTTAAACCCTTATATGCAACTCCAGCAGTTTCTGCTGCTTTTGTTAAGTCTGCGTACAGACCACTTTTATCTTTTGGATAAAGTACAGCTATTTCTTGAGGTACATAAGTAAACGTTAGGGCGCTGTTTAAAAATGTTTTTGCTTTTTTTAATGCATTTTTTTCAGCTTCTTTTTGGCTTTTTTTAAGAAAACTTCCTTTATCTTTTGCAAAGGCAGATTTTAGAACAGATTCAGTCCAGTAACATTTCTTTTTACCAAACTCAATAGAGCCTTTAGCCATGTTTGTAGTTCGTTCTATATATTTTATATTTCCAGAATTGTCGCTAATTCTTAAATAAGATGCAGGGTCCATCGTTCCAACCTGGTAGTAAAAAATTTCAATAACTTGTGCTTTTCCACTACCAGCTTTACAAGCATTACTTCCTTTTTTTACAGATTGATTTACAATTTTAATCTTATCGGCACAAAACTCAGCTTTTAAGGTATTTACATCAACACCATTCATGTCAATTTTTGGGTAGGATAAGAAAGAGGATTTAACTTTTTCTTTTTTAATATTTTGAGCAAAAAATAATGCCGGAATTACAAATAGAATAGGGAGTAATAGTTTTTTCATCATTGATTATTTAGTTAGTATTTTATACTTTATAAAGTTACAAAAAAAGAAAAGTAATAAAAA
>JAQXDJ010000281.1 GCA_029251425.1 Vicingaceae bacterium | reverse complement strand
ATGATAATATAAATGACGAGTTCTTTTTCCCAAGCAGCGCCATTGTAGAATTTACATGTAAAGTGTACGACCGTTGGGGAAAACAAGTGTTTGAGTTCACATCAATTGCCGATACTTGGGATGGAACCAATATGAATAATGAAAAAGATTGTACAGATGGGGTTTACTTTTATATCTATGAAGGTGAATCGTCAAATGGAACAGAATATAATGGTCAAGGGAATGTTCACTTGATTAGAAAATAAAAAGATTAAAGATTTCATAACAACCCTTATGAATTAAACAGGAAGTCGCTTCATTTACGTGAAGCGGCTTTTTTTATCCAAGTCTACATTTAATAGGGATTGTGTAACGTACATTGACGGGTTTATCATCTATCCGTCCGGGAATCCATTTTGGCATAGATTCAATTACTCTTATAGATTCCAAGGTTAGGTTTTTACTTACAGCTTTAACTACTTTTACGTCCTTTATTATGCCAGTAGTGTAGACTACAAACTCTATCCATACAGTTCCTTGTTCTCCATATTCCCGAGCAAGTTCCGGATAATAAAAATTGTCTCTAATGAAGTATGCCATTGCTCTTGGTCCTCCAGGGAAACTAGGGCTTATGGCGTTTATGTAGTCTCTCTTCTCAAGAGAATCCAATTTATCTAATTCTTTTTCAACCATAATTTCATCTGGAAGTTTGACTGTTTCTGAATTATTTATTGAGATAGATTGATGTTTTAACTCTATCAAGTCAGATTTCGGCTTGTAATTGTTATAGTAAAATATTTTCTCACTAATAATTATTAGTCTTATTTTAGATAATAATTCAGAGTTAATTCTTGTCGAAAAATTTAAATGAGGAATCTGGTTGAAATAGTAAGGTTTAAAGCGAGAAAGGCTCCAATAATTATAATCATGAATTGCAATGTATAGCTGATTTATGAAGTTTGGTGTTTTCCCGAGATCATATTTAATCATTGTGATGTATAGTTCATCTTCTAGTTTTATAAATACATTATGTGAACTTTCTTTAAGAATGGTTAGCTGTGAATGGGGAATGAATTTGTCAGTTGGGAATGACTCTTTTTTCTTTAGTTTTTTAGAAATGTATTTATCAAACTCTTTGAATGAATTTACTTTTTTATAATTTGAGAAGAATGTTTTTTCCTCCAAGCGAGTAGATGTTTCATTTTTACTAAAAATAGAATCAATAAATAAAATGAGTTCATTTTCCGCTTTTTGGAGATTTTGAGAGGATGCTTGAAATGTAAAGACTAATAAGGTGGCAGCTAAAATTGATTTCATAAGGTTGTTTTTTACAAAATTACAAAACTATATCAATTACCAGAGCTCCCCTAAACAAAACTTGCGTCTTGCCTCTAAAAGTCTTGCTTCTTATCAATAAACTCTAGTCAATTCCCCATATTCAATTACCTTTCCGCTTGTAGATTTTACAGATAATTTACTAATTTGAATGTTCTTTTGAGGAAAAAATCGTCTAACAATTGGAGAAATCTCTTTTTCGGTTAATCGTGGAGAATAAGTATTGATTACAAGAAAACCATCTTTACTTAATAATTCTGAGGCAGTTTTAACCAATTCTGGAAATAGGTTTTCAATTTTCCAACGCTCTTTTTTAGCGCCCAGTCCAAATGCAGGAGGATCCATAATGATCCCATCATATTGTTTACCCCTTTTGACTTCTTTTTGAGCAAATTTTAAAGCATCATCTAGTACCCAACGAATACCATCTAATTCAGATAGTTCCATGTTTTCTTTAGTCCAGTTGATAACTTGTTTAATAGAGTCACAATGAATAACATCAGCTCCTTTTGATTTTGCAGCTAAAGATGCAGCTCCAGTATAAGCAAAAAGGTTCAAGAACTTTTGATTCGGTTGAATGTGGTTTTGAATAAAATCCCAATTTGTTCTCTGTTCAGGAAACAGACCTGTATGTTTAAATTTGGTCAGTTTTAAATTAAAAACTAATTCATTAAAATTGATTTGCCATTCGGTGGCTGTATTTTTTAAACTTCTCCATTCACCTTTGGTGTGTGTGTCTTCAATGAATTCAAAATGAGCACGTTTGTGCCATTCGTTGAATGGTATTTCAGATTTAAAATAAGCATTTCTATCTGGTCTTATCGTAATGATTTTTCCCCAGCGCTCTAACTTTTTAGAACCACCGGCATCAATCAATTCGTAATCATCCCAACCTTCAGAAAATGTTCTATTCATTTTTTAATCTTT
>JAQXDJ010000256.1 GCA_029251425.1 Vicingaceae bacterium | reverse complement strand
GTTTTATTGACTGTTTTTAAAGGAAAGAAATCCTTTACGGGAGAGAATTCTGTAGAAATTTCTACACACGGTTCGCCTTACATTCAGCAGCAAGTTATACAATTGTTAATTACCAATGGAGCACAATCTGCAGGGCCAGGGGAGTTTACGCTAAGAGCTTTTTTAAACGGAAAATTAGATTTATCTCAAGCAGAAGCAGTTGCTGATGTAATTGCAGCTAATTCAGAAACTTCGCACGAATTGGCAATGAGTCAAATGCGAGGAGGATTTAGTAATGAAATTCAAAAATTAAGAGCGCAGCTCATTCATTTTGCTTCGTTAATAGAATTAGAGTTAGATTTTGGGGAGGAAGATTTAGAGTTTGCTGATAGAGCCGATTTAAAAGAGTTGGTTTCGAAATTAAACAATGTACTTTCGAAATTAATTAACTCATTCGATTACGGAAATGTAATTAAATCGGGAGTTCCTGTGGCAATTGTTGGAGAACCTAATGTTGGTAAATCTACTTTGCTAAATGCTTTTTTAAACGAAGAAAGGGCCATTGTGTCTGACATTGCAGGTACAACTAGAGATGTGATTGAAGATGAAATGATTTTAAACGGAGTAAGTTTCCGTTTTATTGATACTGCAGGAATTAGAGAAACTTCCGACACTATAGAATCATTAGGAATAGAAAAAACCTTTGAAAAGTTAGATCAAGCATCAATTGTATTGTTATTAGTAGATGCTGCTGAAATTAGCAGAGAGCAACTGTTGCAAGATGTTCAAAAAATAAAAGATAGAATAGAAGGGAAGAATAAACGATTAATTGTTGTTGCCAATAAAGTTGATAAAGCCAAAGGCGAAATTGAATCTAAGTTTGAAGGAATTGACGATGTTATTTTTGTTTCTGCTAAGGGAAAAGAAAACGTAAAAGCTATAGAGGAGCGGTTGTTTGATTTTGTACAATCGGGAGCTTTAAATAACGATGTGGTGGTTACCAATGCTCGTCATTACGAAGCGTTAACGAAAGCGAACGAATCTTTACTGAAAGTGTTAGAAGGGTTGGATTTAAACATTACGGGCGATTTCTTAGCTATGGATATCCGACAAGCTTTACATCATTTGGGCGAAATTACTGGAGACATTACAACAGATGATTTGTTAGACAACATTTTCTCAAAATTCTGTATCGGCAAATAAGAGCCTTTTTGATAGTTTCCTATTCCTTCTAATTAATTCTTCTTAAACTATTATCTAAAATATTTTAACTTTCCTTCATTATTGTTTAACTATTTAGTATGTTTGTTAAACAACACTTAACTTATTTTACATACATTATGAAATTAAAACTGATTATTACTGCTGCGTTGGCTCTTCTAACACTTTTGTCACTAGCCCCGCAAGAAAAAGAATTTCAAGGACAAGCCATTTATATCTCTAAATCTAAAATGGAACTGGGAAGTTGGGGGAAAGGAATGAGTGAAGAACAGAAAAAACAAGTTTATGCGCGCTTAAAAAACAGGTTAGAAAAAACATATTTGTTAAATTTCAACAAAGAAGAATCTTTATTCAAAGAAGAAGAAAAACTAGATGCTATTTCTGGCGCAACTGATACATGGGGAAAGAATTTTGCGCAAGGAGATCAATACAAAAATGTTCAAGAAAATAAGTTAGTTCAAAGTCAAGAATTTTATGGTAAACAATTTTTAGTAATAGATCAACTTCAAAATATAGATTGGAAAATGGGATCTGAATCAAAGCAAATTGGAGAATACTTGTGTTTAAAAGCTACAGCTTCAATACCTACCAAAGAGTTGACTTGGTATGATTTTTCTTGGAGTGACTTAAGACGTGCTAAAACTGATTCTACAAACACCAGCAAAGAACCTAGGGTGGAAATGACTGAGATTGAAGCCTGGTATACTCCTCAAATACCTATTAAGAGCGGTCCTGGAGCATACTGGGGGCTACCGGGTCTTATTTTAGAAGTAAGTGCTGGTAACCAAATTATGTTGTGTTCTAAAATTGTAATAAATCCTAAAGAAAAAATAAAGATTGAATCACCTAGCAAAGGAAAAGAGATTACTAAAAGTAAATATCAATCTACTATTCGCTCAAAAATGATTGAGATGAGAGATAGTAGAGGCAGAAGAAATTAATATCGTTTTAAATCATTAGACAGTCAGTATGTCTAAACCTCATTAATGAAAAAAATATTTTTTTTTGCGACCCTATTACTAGCTAGTACATACGTTAATTCTCAAATTAGTATGGAAGGCGTTGTAAGAGACAGTTCTAATAACCCATTGGAATTGGCTACATTAATTGCTATAAACCAGAAATCAGGCAGTGTAGTATCCTATGTCATTACTGATGCAAAAGGAGGGTATAAAATAGCGATAACCCAAAGTGATACCCTTATAATTAAACTGAGCTATTTGGGAATGAAACCTATAGAGGAGATCCTTTTTACTAAAGAAGTGGATATAAAAAAGGATTATATATTACGTCCTGATAACACTCTAGATGAATTTGAATTGGTATATGAAATGCCTGTTTCCATTCAAGGAGATACATTAACTTACGATGCTGAATCTTTTAATAAAGGAACTGAGCGAAAATTAGAAGATGTATTGGAAAACTTACCCGGTATAGAAATTAACGATGAAGGTAAGGTAGAAGTTGATGGAAAAGTCGTTAATAAACTAATGATTAACGGCAAAGATTTTTTTGATGGAGACACCAAATTGGCTACTAAAAATGTACCCTCTAAAGCTGTTGATAAAATTCAAGTATTACGAAATTACTCCGAAGTAGGTCAGTTAAGCGGTGTGAAAAATAACCAAGACAACATTGCTTTAAACATTAAATTAAAAAAAGGTAAAGAAAGCTTTTGGTTTGGTACCGTTTCAGCAGGTGGAGGATTTTCACCAGACGAAGTACTTTATTTAGCTCAACCAAAACTGTTTTATTACAGTCCAAAATACAGTTTAAACTTTATTGGAGATTTAAATAATATTGGCGAAATTTCATTAACCAGAAGAGACATTAGAAATCTAAGTGGAGGATTTAGAGCCCCAAGTAATAGTAGTGGAACAGATATTAATCTTGGAGATAACAACTTAAACTTTTTAACTAATCAAAATAATGCATTAGAAATAGAAAATAGATTAGCTACAGGTAACTTTAGCTACTCCCCAAACAAATCATTAGATTTAAGTGGGTTTTTAATTTACAACAGTAGTCAAATTATATCAAAAGAAATTAGCCTTATACAGTATACTAATCCTGATTTAAATATTCCCGATGAAGCTTCAGAGCAATTTAGTTTGGAAAAATCTAATCAAGCAATAATGAAGCTAAGTGCTTCCTATCAGCCAAGTTTAAATATGCAATTAGATTACGATGTTTTAGGGCGTGTATCTGATGACACTCAAACACAAAACACTTTTTCATCTGTTATAGGAAATACTGATCAGATAGATGTAGTTACTCCCTTTAGTATCAATCAAAATCTTAATTATTACTTCACCATCAATGAAAACAACATTCTAGCGTTTGAATCACAACATTTAATTAAAAATGAAGACCCTTTGTACAATGTTAATTTAGCTAATGATTCTAATAGTTTTTTTGATATTACTGCAATTGCATTGGGTATAGACACCTCTGAATCCAACTACAATTTAAGCCAAAACAGAAGAATAAAGTCCAATCAGCTAGATGCCAAACTAGATTATTACCATATATTAAATACCAAGAGCAACATAAACTTTACCCTGGGAACTATTCTAAGTAGCCAAGAATTTAATTCCAATCTTTTTCAGTCTTTGATTAATGGATCATCGTTTAATCCCGCACTAACATTTAATAATGGCCGAAACACTAACGATACCGAGTATAATTTTAGAGACATTTACCTAGGATTTCATTACCGTTTTAGAAAAGGTAAATTTACAGTTACCCCAGGGTTTTCGGTTCATGCCTATGGTAATAAGAATATTCAATTTGGAACAACCTATGAAGATAACTCCTTAAGAATTTTACCGGATTTTAAAACACGCATTCAATTCAAAAAAAGTGAGGCACTTACGATAAAATATAATATGCGTAATCAGTTTACTGATGTTACAAGATTAGCGGAAGGATTAGTGATGAATAATTACAATAATTATCAATTTGGTGAATCTAACCTCCAAAATGCTCTTTCTAACAATGTAAGCCTATATTACAGTAGTATTAACCTTTTTAATTATACCAATGTTTTTGCAAGAGCCTCATACTCTAGTAATGTAGATCAGATAAGAGGGGTGACCAATTTTGAAAACGTTATCCAAACTAACACCTTTTTCAATTCTAATTTTCCAGATGAAAACCTTAATTTCTTTGGTCGAGTGCAACGTACTTTAGGCAAACTAAAAGCTGAGTTTAATGCTAGCTTTAATTATAGTAAGATTAACCAGATTATTCAGGCTCAGCAATCGTTAAACGAAGGGTATACTCAAACTTACATTCCAGGTATAAGAACTAACTATAAAAAGGCTCCTAACATTAGACTCAGATATAGTTACAGCATTACTAATAACAACCAAGGAAGACGTGAAACAACATTTATAACAAATGCACCATCCATATCTTTTGATGCCTACATCAAGAAACAAATCACATTGCGTTCAAAGTATACCTATACCAATCAGAGTTTAGGTAATGGTGATTCTCAATCCTTTCAAACCTGGGATGCATCGATATCTTACCGAAAAGATAAAGATGCTAAATGGGAGTATGAGGTTAAGGCTACTAACCTGCTTAATATTGATTCAAAGATAGGGAACAGTTCTAATAACCTCTCAGTATTTACCTCTGAAACATTTATATTACCTCGTTTTGTTACATTTAGATTTGTTTACAACTTGTAACTTGCTAAGTATTTTTAGTGTGTTTTAAATCTCACAAATACTTCAGAATTAAACCCTAAATTTTGTAGGTTGACTTCCCAGGATAATAAGTTGTAAACATATTATCCAGCTAAAAAAACAAGTAATTTTTTAGTGTTACTATTCTGTTACTCGATTGACTAACAATGGACGCCTGCGAAGTGTAGTAGGGGATTTAAGAAATCACTTTACTTTCTGAGTACGTCAATAATTTTCTGATAATGTTTGAAGGACTTTAATTGCTTTTTGAGCAGTGCTTTTTGATACGAAAATATGATCATGAGAATATCCTGCAACGACATTACAACTAATTTTATTTTTTGATAATTCAGTAGAAAAAACTGCGGTTAATCCAATTGCTTCTAATGAAGAATTTACTTTTAATGTGATCCAAGAGGCAATGTAGTCATAGTTTAAACCTAATTCGTCAGCCTTTGATTTTTCGATTACGATAGTTGTACCTTCACTTTCTTTAAATTCAAAAACCGTAACTTTTCGATCAACCAAACTTAAGTTGTCTAATTGTGTAAAAACAAATTCTCCTTCATTTAAAATGGGAGTCATGTTTCTTACTAATTCAGTTAAATCTTTAATTCCACTCATTAATATTAGCTAATTATGAAAGCTAAATATAACTATTTTAGGGTATTTGAAAATAGCAATCACTTTACTTTCTGATTACCTTTCTGAAGTGTATCTAGAATTAAATTCATTCTTGATGAATCAAGATTTAATTTAACCTTACCTCATCAATTAATAACTCAAAGCTTTCATTGCTTTTGTTTCCGATTAAAAAAGCGATTTCTTCAATATAGTCTTCAGAAAAATTAGGTTTATCTAGCTTTCGCCCCCTAAATGATGGATACATATCGCTTAGGAGAATTTCGATTTCCTGCCATTTCCCATTTGTTGAAAAGCTTTTAATGTATGAATAGTAGCTGGTGGACTTGGATTTTAATCGAAACTGATAGTTTTTGCTATCACCTTTAATCTTTAGAATAACCTTCGTGT
>JAQXDJ010000250.1 GCA_029251425.1 Vicingaceae bacterium | reverse complement strand
GTTATTTATGATATTTACTAACTATCTATCTTACTATAAAAATATCTATTTATTCAACTGTATTAACTAGCATTTACATTAATGGTTTTATAAAATGATGATTGGAAACCGCTCATCACAAAATCTTCAATTAATCTTCGGCAAGTGGCTCGTAAGTTCTTATCGAATCCAATTGAAATGTTGTTACGCCTTCAATTTCATCACAATCTAAACAAGTTAAGCCATCTTCTAACATCACCCATTTTTTACCCAACATTTTTCTATCTCTGGTTCTTGTTACATTGTCAATATCATAAATAACATGTCTTAATGATTTATCTAAATAAATTGATTTCCCAACTGGTAAATACATTTTAACATTAACCTCCTGACCTCTAACTCTGTTTTTTCTTAATGTACTGATGTAATTCCCTAACAAAATAGAATCTCCGTTTACTGAGTACTTATAATTCATTTGATTTAATTTTGAAGTCACATCTTTTCTTGAATGTCCTGCTACATCTTTTTGAACTGCAATTTCAAAACTATCAGACTTACTTTCAAATATTCTTAATTGTATATCACTAAAATAAATAGAATCTTTATCTAAAGAAATTGAAAAATATTTATCTTCTAAAATTCCTTGCCCTGGTATATTATTCGTTGTCATCGAAATATAAAAATCCTCTTCAACATTATCTACAACATCTTTTACCACACCTATTTCCGTATCGTAATGATCGTATGACAATTCTGTTCCCATTCTTATCCCAACCATTGCACACATAAAAATTCCCACCACCCACAACACAAGTAATCCAATACTTACTCCTGCATGAGTTTTAACTTTAAATAACAAATTAGCCCCAGCATAAATCAACATAATAATTGGCAATCCAACTGTTATTGCTACTCCAATAATCGCAATATGAAATTGATCTTCGGAAATAAATATTAAATTAAAAAACTCACTTGAAGCAATAGAAAATACACCATCAGAAGTAATAGAAAAAATGGTCTCAGATCCAAACATCACACCTAATAATCCAACTAACATAAATGTTCCTGCGATTAAAAATATAACCCCAAAAACTTTTCCGAAAACTTTAAATACTCCTCTTAATAAATGACCAATAAAACTAAAAAACGCTTCAAATGCTGACTCTACTTTTTTACCATATTGCTGTCCATTACTTTTAAAATGATCACTTACTTTATCAGCCTCATCTTTAAATGTTTTACTCAAATTATCAATATTTACAGGATCTCCTTTCATTTGTAATTTATCTGAAGCTGTTTTTGCTTCTGGCATTATAATCCACATAATCAAGTATATTAAAACCCCAAAACTAAATATACCTGCTACTATCAAAAATAATCTAATGTAAATAGGAGTTATTCCAAAATAAGCTGCTATACCAGAAGCAACCCCACCAATAACTCTTTCATCAGGATCTCTAAATAGTTTTTTTGCAGTAGTATAAGTTCTTTGTTTTGAATAAGATTTTTCTTCTTCAACACTCTCTTTATCATCCTCATCAAGATATTGTTCAGGCTTACCCATAATGGTAATTATTTCCTCTACATCTTTAGCGTTTATTACTTGATTTTCAGAAGTAATCTTCTCGTTAAAAAGCTCTGCAATTCTAGCTTCAATATCAGTCATTATTTCTTCGCTTTCTTCGGCATTTTTAAAATAACTTCTAATCTTGTTTAAATATTTTTTAAGATTTTCATAAGCATCAACATCTATATGAAAAACTATTCCGCTAATATTTACTGTTACTGTTTGATTCATTTTATATAAGATTATAATATTCTAATTAATTTGACTTTCTTGTTAACTTAACTGCTTTCACCAAATCATCCCATGTAGTTTCTAATTCTTTTAAAAACTCATCTCCTATTTCAGTTAGTTGGTAATATTTTCTTGGTGGACCAGATTTTGACTCCTCCCATCGATAAGAAAGTAATCCAGCATTTTTCAACCTCGTTAGTAAGGGATAAAGTGTTCCCTCCACAACTATAAGTTTTCCTGCTTTTAATTTTTCTATAATTTCAGAAGGGTAAGCTTCCCCGCTTTTTAAAATGGAAAGAATACAGTACTCTAATACTCCCTTTCTCATCTGTGCTTTTGTGTTTTCAATCTTCATACCTAAAGTAATTTACAATGCAAAGATATATGTTTTAAATTGTATTATGCAATGCATAGTACTAAAAAATATCATAACTTATTGATATACAAATAGAATAATTTTTTCGACCAAGTGAGTTACTCAAAATAAAAAAATCATAACTTTGTATTATGGGGAGAAGAAAATCAAAAATGAACTCTTTTACAGAGGAAGAAGATAAAATTATTACAGAAAATAAAGGTGGAGTAGCGGCTGTTGCCAAAAGATTGAATAAACCATACAAGAGTATTGCCAATAGAAAAGCTAGACTTAAGTACAAGGATTCGGAAGGAGAGCCACTAACAAAGGAGGAACAGGAAATATTGGAACTTGTTTCTGATGGAGAAACTTGTAAAATGATAAGTGAGCAGCTTAATATTTCAGTCAGAACAATTGAATGGAAAAGACAATTAATTGTTGCCAAGATAGGTGGTGAAAATCTCAATAACGCTATTAAATTAGCTTGCAGGAAAGGG
>JAQXDJ010000246.1 GCA_029251425.1 Vicingaceae bacterium | reverse complement strand
GAGGCTTTTTTTAGTTAAAATCATTTTTAAAACATCATATAATCCTCGGGATTAATAGGAATACCATTATACCACAATTCAAAATGTAGGTGTGGGCCAGTAGAAAATTCACCACTATTACCAACAATAGCAACAACTTCTCCCGCCTTTACATAATCCCCTACTTTTTTGTGCAACACAGAGTTATGCTTATAAATAGATACAATATTATCTGCATGTTGCAACTGAATAACATAGCCTGTTTCAACAGTCCATTCAGCAAAAATTACCGTACCATCTAAAGTAGCTTTAATCGCTTCATTTTTTGGAGCAACTACATCAATACCAAAATGTTTTTCATCAACATCAAAACGATTGGTTACTGTACCCTTTAAAGGCTGTAAAAAAATAAAACTGCCAATGTTTCCAGAACCACTTCCTGCCTTATTAAACAAGTTGTACTTTTCTTCTGTTTCAATCATATTTCTTAAAACAGAATCTTCTTCTATAGGTTCATTTACAATCCCTTCATAACTCACAGCAGAGTCTATTGCAAGCTCTCCGTTTAGCTCTATAACCTCTCCTTGTATAATGTGCTTAATATTTTCGATATAAAGATTATTTTGTGCTAAAGCAACAGAAATAGAGTCGCTTTTCAAATAATTTTCTACACCTTGCTTCCTAACATTTACATTAGCATAACCAGGTATAAATTCTTTAAGAGGTGTAAAAGCAATTAGTAAAATAACCATTAAAATAAGCACCAAAGAACTAATTCCGGCTACTACAAATACATTTAATTGCGATAGTCTTAAAGACATCTTTTCCTCAAAAGTATCTTCATTCAAAATAACCAACCGGTATTTATGTTTTAACCGTTGAAATTTCTTGGGTTTATTTTTAAAATCTGTCATAATTTACTTGCACAAATATACCCATTCATTAATTATAGAATACCCAAAAGTAATCCTACTATTTTTTTACGCTATTTTACAAGGTTTAAGTATTTTAGCGGATTATATACTAAAGCAGCTGTTTTACAGTTTACTTAGCATTCATATCGCTAAAAAAAGAATCTAAATAACCTCCTACTTATACTAATAGTTATCACTATTGGTATTTCTGGTTGCTCCAGAAAAAAGAAAGGATTTACCCATAGAGCATACCAACACATGGTTTCTCGATACAATGGATATTTTAATGCTAAAGAAATATTTAAAGCCACTAAAAAACAAATTGAAGAAGGACATAAAGATGATTTTTCTGAATTAATCCCCCTTTTTATTTACCCTAATGAAGAACAAGCAAAAGGGTTATATCCTGACATGGATAAAATAGTAGAAAAAACATCTACCGTTATTGATAGACATTCTATTTTTATCAATAAGAAAGAATATAATAAGTGGATTGACGATAATTATATGCTAATGGGTAAAGCCCGTTTTTATAAGCAAGAATATTATGTTGGCGAAGAAGTTTTTGAATATGTAGCCAAAGCTTTTAAAAGTGAAGAAGCTGGAACAGGAGCACTGGTATGGTTAGCTAGAACTCATTTGGAATTAGAAAATTTTAATAAAGCAGAATCTTATTTAAAATTAATAGATGAACGAGGTATCCCAAATCAATACAACAGCGATTTCAATGCCCTTTATGCTGATTATTTCATCAAAAAACACAACAATGATGAGGCGATAAAAAGATTGACTAAAGCATTAGAAACAACAAAAAAGAAAAAAGACAAGCAACGTTTCAATTATGTACTCGCCCAATTATGGCTTAAGAAAAAAGAATACAATAAGGCTTCCGATTTATTTTCGGAAGTTATAAAGCTAAAACCTGCTTACGATATGATGTTTAATGCTCAAATTAGTAGAGCGCTATCATTTAACCCTGAAGTTGGAGATCAAAAAGACATTAAAAAGATGTTAACCAAAATGTTAAAAGACGGCAAAAACAAAGAGTTTTTGGATCAGATCCATTATGCCTTGGCAGACATTGCTTTCAAAGAAAAAGACGAGTCACTTGGCATCCACCACCTACAACAATCTGCCGCACTAAGCGTAACTAACAACAAACAAAAAGCACTTTCTTACTTAAGATTAGGAGAGTTATTTTATGACAAACCGCTATACGTAGAATCAAAAGCATATTACGACAGCTGCTTAACGGTTTTACCTGAAGATTATGATAGATTTGAATCGATATATGACAGGAGTCAAGCACTAACAAGATTGGTAGATAACATTTTTATTGTTCAGCACGAAGACAGTATGCAACGACTTGCAAACGATGAAGTTTACAGAAATGAAATTATTGATGGATTAGTAAAAGCTGCTGTTGAAGAAGAAGAAAGAAAACTAGCCGAACTGGAAAACAATCAGTTTAATCCATTCGAAAATGGAAATACTAACAACGGTAATCAGACAGAAAAAGGTGGATGGTATTTCTACAACAATACTACGCTAGGATTTGGATTTACAGACTTTACTTCGAACTGGGGCAGCAGAAAACTAGAAGACAATTGGAGAAGAAGCAATAGAGAAACCATTGCTTCATTTGACGATGATTTAGAAGGAGAACTTGACACCAACAGCAATGATAGCACAAAAGTAAATGAAAAAACTACTCCTGAATACTACTTAAAATTTATACCGCTTACTCAGGAAAAAATGGATGTTTCTCACAACAATATTATTGAAGCACTATATGCTTTAGGAAATATTTATAGAGAAGATTTTCAAGATTATAACAATGCAACAATCTCATTTGAAGACTTAGTAACCAAGTATGATACTTGTAGGTACAAACTTCCATCTTGGTACAATTTATATCGAATAAGTCTTTTAATTGATGATGATGTAATGAAAGCAAAATACAGAGATTTAATCTTAAATAACTACCCTGAGAGTGAGTATGCAAGAATTATTGAAGACCCATCATACAACAAAGTAACACGAGAAAATAGAAAACGTGTAGATAATTATTACAGCATTGTTTATAGTATGTTCACCGATAAAAGATACAAAAAAGTACTCATCCGGTGCGAAAAAGCAAAGTCCATTTTTGCCGACAATCACCTTCAAGACCACTTTGATATGCTAGCAGCCCTCTCAGTAGGACATACACTTCCGAAAGACACATTTATTACAGCCTTAAAAGAAGTAATCGCCAAACACACTGACTCTGAAGTAGCTCCTGAAGCACAAAGAATTCTAGATTTAATAAAAAAAGGAGTTACAGAAAACCCTGAAACTTCAATTACAGAAATACCCTACACCCATGTTTTTTCTTCTAAATTTAATTTTATAGCTATTATTCCTACTAAAGACAAACAAACGAACAAATATAAAGTTGACATTGCAAAATTCAATTCTCTATCATTTAATGAAAAAGGATATAAGGTTAGTAACATTATGCTCGGTAAGAATCAACTTATTATTGTAAAAGCTATGAAAGATTATGATGCTGCTATTGATTATTACAAAGCATTTAAACTAAACACAACTGATCTTAATGATTTAAATACTATGAAACATCAATACCTACTAATCTCTCCTGACAACTTTATCATGTTTTATAAAAATAAAGATTTGAAAGGCTATCAAAAATTCTTTGAGAAAAATTTTGAAATAAAGTAATAACACAATTATTACTACTTTTACCCTAATGTTTAAGAAAAACGGAAATAAGATGGCAAGAAATAACGAGGTTGAAAACCCAGCTATTAATATTATAAGAAAAGGAACCGAAATAAAAGGTGACGTTACTTGTGCTGGAGACATTAGAATTGATGGGGTTTTAAATGGAACATTAAGTTCAGAAGGAAAAGTAGTTGTTGGACAAAGCGGTGTTATAGAAGGAGAAGTTACTTGTAAAAACGCTGACATTTCAGGAAATATTAAAGCCAACATTGTTGTTAGAGAATTATTACAACTTAAAGCAACAGCCAATATTGCTGGAGACATTAACACCAATAAATTATCCATTGAACCAGGAGCAAACTTTACAGGGACTTGTAATATGGGATCTGTAGTTAAGGGAATTAACAACGATGGAAGACAAGAAAAAAGTCAACAAGAAATCGAGCAATACGCTTAAAAGCATAGCTATTTTCACAGGTATTGCAGCCCAAATGGGCGTAACTATTTTTTTAGGTGCATACTTTGGAAAATGGTTAGACATTAAATATCCAGCAGACAAAAAATGGTTTACCATGCTTTTCACACTTATTGGAGTTGGAATATCATTATATGTAGTTCTTAAACAGCTTAATAAATTTAACAATGCCCAAGACAAGTAATCCAATTGTTAATTACCTCAGTTTTTTAATTCCTGCATTAATAATTACAGCTGGAGGACATTTTTACGCATTAGATAAACTTGAACTACCTTTATTTAACAATAAAATAGTTTTAGCATACATCATCAATATTTCATTGGCTATTTTTATTTATGTTGGTTTATACTTATTACGTAAAAAACAAGAATCAAATCTTGGTTTTATTTTTATGACAGGTAGCTTAATAAAGTTTGGTATTTTCTTTTTGATTTTTTACCCTGGTTATAAATTAGATGGGGAAATACAAACGATAGAGTTTACAACCTTTTTTATTCCTTATGCTATTTGCCTTATTATTGAAACTTACTTTTTAACAAAGCTTTTTAATTCAAATTAAACTCCGCTTTTACACACATTAAAAAACTCCCAATTCCTACTTATAAAAGGGATTAAAACAACCATCAAAAAATCACTAAATTTTAGTCTAAAAATAGTTTCAAAAAAGGCTTCTATAAAAATTAATTATAATTACTTTTGCACCCAATTTTAAGAGATAAATTATTGATAGCGTTATGCGAAAAAATTTAATGACTCAATTTATACTTGCCGCACTAGTTGTAATTTCATTTACAGCAAATGCTCAGCACTCTCAACCTGAACATGGGAATTCAGAAAAAGTGGCATGGGAAGACATGTCAAAAGAGGAGCGAACAACAGAAGTTAATGCTATCAAACAACACCACCTTTTAGATGATCACGATTTTACTATTACCCATGGAGTAAGTTTTCCATTACCTGTAATTTTATGGGATAATGGATTACAGGTGTTTATGTCTTCAAAATTTCATCATGGAGAGACAGTTGCTGAAGTAAATGGAAATTTCTACAAAGTTCATCACAGTAAGATATACAAAACTGATTCAGAAGGTACTATAACAATGGATGACCATCATCACCCGACTAACGCTAAGCCATTCGATTTATCTATTACTAAGAACGTTTTTGTAATTATCCTAATGGCTTTATTCATGTTTTTCTTATTTAAAGGAGTTGCTAAAGCATTTAAATCTGGACCAATGCCAACTGGAGCTGGTCGATTCTTAGAGCCATTAGTTATTTTTGTTAGAGATGAAATTGCGATTCCAAACATTGGCAAAAAACAACATGGAAAATACATGAGCTTCCTATTAACTGTATTCTTTTTTATCTGGTTTTTAAATTTAGCAGGAATGACTCCTTTGGGAATTGGAGTAACTAATAATATTGCCATTACTTTTTCTTTGGCGATTTTGACATTCTTTATTACTCAATTTACTGGAAAAAAAACATACTGGTTACACTTATTTGATCCATTAGGAAGTTCAATGCCTTGGGTTGCAAAGGTCCCATTATACATTTTATTAGTTCCAATAGAATTACTTGGAACAATTGTAAAACCATTCTCATTAATGATTCGACTTTATGCTAATATGACTGCAGGTCACATAGTATTAATGAGTATATTAGGATTGATTTTCGTTGCAAACAGTTGGTTGGCAGCAGGCCCTTTCTCAATATTAACTTTTTTATTATCAATTTTAGAATTGCTTGTAGCAGCGTTACAGGCATATATTTTTACGATGTTGTCAGCGCTATACTTCGGTGCAGCTGCTGCAGAAGAACATCATTAACATGTATTATTAACAATTAAATTATATACACAATGGAAATTCCAAGTATTGTAGGTGCAGGTTTAATCGTAATTGGTGCCGGATTAGGTATCGGTAGAATCGGTGGTTCAGCAATGGACGCTATCGCGAGACAACCAGAAGCAGCAGGAAAAATTCAAACAGCTATGTTGATTGCAGCAGCGCTTATTGAAGGTATCGGTTTTGCAGCGTTATTCGCTGGAGGATGATCAAAAAAATAAAACAGCTACAACGGTTGGTTGTAGCTGTTTTAAATTAAATTGTTAAAAAAAATAAATTATGGAAGCATTAATATCAAATTTTTCAACTGGGCTATTTTTATGGCAAACGATTATTTTTATCGTTTTAATTTTCGCATTAAGAAAATTTGCCTGGAAGCCAATTTTAAATGCAGTTAATGATAGAGAAAGTTCTATTAAAGAAGCATTAGAATCAGCAGAAGAAGCAAAGCAGCAAATGGCTGAACTTACTTCAAGCAACGAAGCTTTATTAAACGAAGCTCGTGCTGAAAGAGATGCTATGCTAAAAGAAGCAAGAGACATTAAAGACGGTATTGTTGCGGATGCTAAAGGCATTGCAAGTAAAGAAGCTGAAAGAATGATTACTACTGCAAGAGAAAGTATTCAGCACGAAAAAATGGCTGCTATTACTGAACTAAAAAACGAAGTTGCTACGTTATCAATTGAAATTGCAGAGAAAATTTTAAAAGATGAATTATCATCTGCTGATAAACAGAAAGCAATTATTGATAGTGTTGTTAAAGACATTAATCTAAACTAATTTTAGATGAGAG
>JAQXDJ010000244.1 GCA_029251425.1 Vicingaceae bacterium | reverse complement strand
ATCCACACAGGAAAAAGAGTTAGACTCGAAACAAGCATTGGTAAATTTTCAACATCTTTAGCTACTGTAGGTTTTGAATTAATTAAAAAGAATGATTTCAACATTACTGAAACAACGTTTTTAATTATCGGAACAGGAAATATGGCTAACTTAGTCAACACTGTTTTAGATAGAACCAAAATAAAAAAATTATATGTTGCCAGTCACGATATGAACCGTGCACAAGAAATGGCAACAGAATGGAATGGTGAAGCCGTTGACATGGAAAACATGCACACAGCACTTTCTGAAGCTAATGTAATTATTGGTGGAACACAAGGCGAAATAAACTTACTGCACGAAGAAACTATGGCAGAAAGCAAATGCCCTAGAGCAAACTTTGCACTACAAGCTGGTGGTCATAAATTATTTATTGATTTTGGAGTTCCAAGAAATTTCAACCCTTCATTAAAAAATGACCCTAACATTTCTTTATACGATTTAGATGATATTAAGAAAATAACTTATGACGGTTTACTAAAACGTTATGATGAAATACCACAAGCCAGAAAATTAGTTAATGAAGAGCTAGACTGGTTTATGATTTGGTTAAGAAACAGAAAGGTTGCTCCAGTTATTGAAGCGTATTGGAACAATTTAGAAGAAATTAAAGACGATGAACTGAAATGGTTACTTCCTAAATTAGAAAATGTAGATGAGCATACTGAAGATTTACTTAGTCGTTTTACACACCGCTTACTCAGAAGAATTTCTAACCCTACAATTGAAGGGATTAAAAACATAGCACAAAACATACACGAACAAGACAACCCAATAAATACTGCGAAAAAGATTTTAGACATTGAAGGTGTTGATATTTTTGTTCCGAAAAAGAAAATTGTTGTTGGAACAAGAGGAAGTAAATTAGCTTTAACTCAAACCAATTGGGTAATAGACCAATTAAAGAAAATTGAAACGGACTACGAATTTGAAATAAAGATTATTCGTACAAGTGGTGATGATGGAAACATTGATGTTGTTGGGGCATTTACATCAGCTCTACAACGCTCAATGCTAGCTGGAGAAATTGATTTAGCTGTACATAGTTTTAAAGACATACCAACTGAAGGAGTTGTTGGGTTAAGAATTATACCTGTTACACCAAGAAAAGATGTAAGAGATGTGTTAATCTCAAAATCGGGAGAGAAATTAGTGGATTTACCTGCCGGAGCTGTTATAGGAACAGGAAGTTTAAGAAGAAGTGCTCAATTACAACAAATTAGACCTGATTTAGAATATAAATTTATACAAGGTAATGTTGATGGAAGAATTCATAAAATGGAAACCGAAGGCTATGATGCAATTGTTTTAGCAGCTACTGGTTTACAGAAAATGAACATGATTGACATTGCTACAGAAATTTTTGAAACCGATGTAATGGTTCCGGCTGTTGGGCAAGGAATTTTAAGTATTGAGTTAATTGACAAAGAAGGGCACATTGTTGACCTTGTTAAAAAGTTAAAAGACGAACCTACAAAAGCTGCTGCTGATGCTGAGAGAGCATTCTTAATTGCTTTAGGTGGAGGATGTAACATGCCAATTGCAGCTTATGCACAAGCAACTGAAACTGAAATTACCATTGAAGGAGTTTACGCAACTGAAGATGGAAAGCATTTTGAAAAAGTTACTGTGAAAGGAAGTATAGACGATAAAAAAACATTAGCGAGAGATTTAGCTTTAGATTTAAAAGCAAAAATTGAGCTAAAAGTAAAAGGGGTTTTAAGTGATGTTACCACTTAAAAATAAAACAGTTTTAGTTACTCGATCTGAAAATCAGGCTTCCGAATTTATTTTGAAACTTGAAAAACTTGGCGCTACAACAATTGCACTACCACTAATCACAACTTCGGCAATTAACCAAACTGAACTTTTACAAAAAGTAAGTAATAATAATTTTAACTGGATTGTTTTTACTAGCCCAAACGCAGTAAAGTTTTTTTTTGAGACTATTTCAGCTAAAAATATTACGAGTAAAATAGCTGCTGTAGGTTCAAAAACAAAAGAAGACCTTGAAGCGATTGGTTTAACAATAGATTTTATTCCAACACAATTTTCTGCCAAACAATTAGCAATTGAAATTCCTACAGAAAAAGGCGAAACTTTCTTTATTCCCAGGTCTAATTTGGCCAAAAATGATGCTGTTGCCATTTTAGAAAACAGAAAATGTAAAATAGAAACGCTTGCTATTTACGAGAACACTTCAGTCAATCATTCCAAAGAGGAGTTGATAACTATTTCAAACCAATTAATAGATTTTATAACCTTTACTAGTGGCTCAACGATAAAAGCTTTTACTCAACTAGGAATTGAAATAGCCAATGAAAAAGTAATTTGCATTGGCCCAGAAACTGAGAAAGCTGCAATTCAAAATAACATCAAAGTAACTGCAACTGCGAATCCGCACACCATTGACGGAATGATTGAAGCAATAAAAAAAATCCTCCACTAATTAAAGTAGAGGATTTTTTTTATTTTATTTATCCACTATTTAAGAGTGGCTCAATTTATTTAATATTTCTTTTGCTTGAGGCCATTCCAATCTTGGTCCAAATTGCGTTACTACCTTAGACGATGCTAAAGAAGCAAGCTTACCTGAATCAGCAAAACTTTTTCCATTTGTAATTCCATACATAAATGCCCCAGCAAATAAATCTCCAGCACCATTAGTATCAATTGCTTTTACACTATAAGGCTCTATATCAATAAAAGTATCCCCATCAAAAATCATAGCTCCATTTTCTCCTTGAGTAATAACAAATTTCTTTGCAGCTTTTTTCAATTCTTCTCTTGCTTCTGTCAGATTATCTTTTTCAGTAAAAAGCATTGCTTCTTCTTCGTTACAAAACAACAAATCAACACTTGCTCCAACAACAGAAACCATTTGATCTCTAAAATATTTCACCATAGCTGGATCAGAAAATGTTAATGCTGTTTTAACTCCATTATCTTCCGCCATTTGCTTAGCATACTTCATCGCATCTAACCCATTCTCAGAAGTTACCAAATACCCTTCAATATATAAGTACTCAGAATCTTTAAGAGCACCCTCCACTATTTCTGCTCTTGAGTAAGAACCAGTTATTCCTAAAAAAGTATTCATCGTTCTTGATGCATCTTCTGTAGTCATTACCAAACACTTCCCTGTAATACCTGCTTCTAAATCTCCATTGTTAAGATTTGAATCGACACCATTAGCCGTCATATCTTCTTTATAGAAATTACCCAACTCGTCATTAGCTACTTTACAAGAATAATAACTTGAACCTCCAAATTGGCTTACTGCAATAATTGAATTTGCTGCAGAACCACCACATTGCTTATTACTCTTGCTCATGTTAATAGCTCCAGAAATTCTCTCCTGAGATTCCTCATCTACCAATGTCATCAATCCCTTTTCTATATTATGTTCTTTTAAAAATTGATCGTTCACTTCAGTTACTATATCAACCAAAGCATTACCGATTCCATATACATTATATTTTTTGCTCATATCTTGAATAATTATTTTT
>JAQXDJ010000243.1 GCA_029251425.1 Vicingaceae bacterium | reverse complement strand
CTTTATAATAAACCCTCAAATCTGTTAAAAGAGTAGGACTTAAAATTGTTAACCTATCTTTCCCTCCTTTTGAATTTCTAATGTTAATAATCATCCTTTTACTATCAATATCTTCTAGTTTTAAGTTTAATAATTCACTTCTTCTTAAACCTGCCGAATATAATAAACTAACAATACAACGGTGCTTTATATTATTAGTGTTATTAATGATTGACTGTACTTCTTCTAAACTAATAACTTTTGGTAGTGCTTCTTTTTTTATAGGGCGATCAATACTATAAAATCGATTGGGCATTTCTAAAACTACTTCGTAATAAAATTTAATGCTATTAATCATTTGGTTAATGTATGAGCTCGATTTTTGTTGATGCACCAAACTCTGCAAATAGGTTTGAATCATATTCTCATCAATATTAGTAAGGTCAATGTTCTTATGGTGATTAATAAATACTTCAAATAACTGAATGTATGTTTTGGCCGTGTTTATTGCATAGTGCCTTAATTCTAGTTTTAGTAAAAAATCTTCAGGGCATTTCCTGTAGTTATCGGATACAACTCTTTTTCTGTAGCTATCTACATTTAAGGGCGCGATACCTTTTGCATTGCTTTTTTTATGAAAGAAATGTGAGCCATTAACCCAAGCAATTCCTTTAAAGTCGTTAAAGATAAGTTCAATATTTTTTGAGTTGTTTTTAAGATAAGCCATACCAAACTTATTGCTCCATTTTACCTCTGGCAACCCCTTAATAACGGTTTGCACCATCTTGTCAGGATTAAATTTTAACCCAATCTGTTTTTCTTCCTTAATTAATAAGTGTTTAAGGGTAATAACTCTATGACTTTGATAGTTCATAATGATTAAAATTAAAGCAGTTCGATTCACTCTCCAAAAATATTGGTAGATTTAAACGTTTAATTATACGTATAATAAATTCTACCGATAATGAGAGAATGTGTTGAGTGTGAAGAAGAAATTAGTGGGAGAGTGGATAAAATTTTTTGTTCACCTTACTGTAAATCAAATTTTCATTACAAAAAGAATCTCCAAAAAGAAAAAGGGTTATTTGTTACTATAGACAAGCAACTTAAATTAAACCGTAGGTTATTAAATCATTTTAATAAAGCTGGTAAAGCTGTTATACGAAAAGATGAATTGCTTAAAGTTGGGTTTAATCCTAAATATTTCACTCATTATTGGAAAAACCAAAAAGGTGATGTGTACTTGTTTTGTTACGAATATGGTTACTTAGAGAAACAAGAGCATGGAAAATCAAAATATGTGCTTGTTCAGTGGCAAGCGTATATGAATTAATCCAAGTTATTATTAGGATCAATGCCTTCAGGATTGAATACCGCTGGACAAGATTTTGAACCTTTCTTTAAGAACATAAATCTAACTCTTAATAAAAAAGGGCGAGACCTTGTATTAAAATAAGAGTGAGTAGATTTTATATGATTTAGAGGTATCAAAGCCAAAATGGGAGTTTCAATAATTGGCATAATAATTAAACGACCATTGGTTTTAAATCCCATTCCAAAGAAGTAATGTAACTCACCTAAAAATGCATCAGGCCCAGTAACGTAATCAGTATTGGTTGGAATTTGAGGAGTTGCTGACCTTCCTTTAATTAAATGGTAATCAGCATTTAATCCTAAGCCATTCACATAAAACAATTTATCTGAAGCATCAAACTTGTAGCCTAAATTAAAATGTGCAGAAAGTAAGTGGTCTCCATATGAACCTTCAGAAGTTGCAGTAGAAGTTAAAACATCATCATTATATGATTCAACTGTATAATTTTCGCCACCTCTAAACCATTTCCACGTTAAACCAAAATCTCTATAATTTATAAACTTTCGTTCCGTCATTTTAAAGAGCCCAATTTCAGCTAAAGCTCCAAATTTCCCTTTAGGATCAGCAATATATTTAGAACTTAATAAAGGATTAATTGTATCTGTAATGGTAGCCGTTTCATTACTATAGGCCGCCATATATGTTGCTCCTAATCCAAAATACCAACCCTTATCTACCTTTTCTTTACTGTAGTTGTAAAGCCCATTATTTTTGCCTTTAGGCTTTTTAAATTGACCTATTGCCGAAATGGAAATTAGTAATATTGGTATTATAAGGAACTTTTTCATAAGGTTTTATATTTCTGAAAGTATGGCTTGTTCAACTTCAATACTATTCCAAACGTTTTCAATATCATCAAATTGTGACATTACTTTTTTCATAATTGCATCTTGTTTTTGTCCGGTTTTCCAAGCTTCAGAATAACGAATTTCACTAAAAGTTACTTGACTATATAGCGGTAACCATTTTTCGGGGTGTTTTGCTGAAAAATGAGCTTCAATTTTCTTTTGCAGTAAGAACTTTGGATCACCAACAAAATCACGCATTACATGGTAATTGTGTAGTGATAAATCTTGAACACCATCACCATCAGGTTTTCTTAATTGTTGGTATTCTTCAAAAACTTTATCCCAATCTTCATTGTGTTTTTGCATTAAATCCCACATTACAGTGCAATCTTCAAAACCAGCATTCATACCTTGTCCGTAAAATGGAACTGTTGCATGTGCGGCATCTCCCATTAAAGCAGACTTTCCATGTGTCCAAGGGTAACAACGTACAATTGCTAAAGATGATAAAGGATGATCTTCCCAAGCATCAGCAATGTTAGGCATCATCTCATAAAAATCAGCAAATGTTGTTTTAAAGAAACTATCTACAGCTTCTTTAGAAGTTAATGTTTCAAAAGAGTTTTCTCCTTCAAAAGGCATAAATAAGGTACATGTAAAAGATCCATCTTCATTTGGTAATGCAATTAGCATAAACCTTCCCCTCGGCCAAATGTGTAAAGCGTTTTTATCTAGTTTGTAAGATCCATCTTCATTGGCTGGTAATAAAATTTCTCTATAACCATCTTCAATATAATTTTGACTGTAATTAAAACGATCTACTTTCTGAAAAGCATTGTATCTAATTGCAGAAAAAGCACCATCGCAGGCAAAAACAACATCAGATTTGTGTTCTGATTTCTCTTTTGTTAAAGAGTTTTCTAGATAGACTATTCCATTTTCTAAATCTGCACCAGTACATTTTTCATTGTAATGAATTGTTGCCCCACCAGTTTCTTCGGCAATGTCCATCATTTTAGCATTTAAACCTCCTCTAGAAACAGAATATATGGCTTGGCCTTTTTTACCATATGCTTGATACGATAAATTGCTTTCTAGATCATGCATAATCCTTCCAGTCATAGGAATAGCCATATCTGAAATTTGATTTTCAAGGTTTAGAGCTTTTAAAGCTTTCCAACCTCTATCAGACATTGATAAATTAATTGATTTTCCGGCTGTTATTTCTGCTTTTCTAATGTCTGAACGTCTTTCAAAAATGGTTACTTTATATCCTGCTTTAGATAAGTAAACTGCCCAAAGTGATCCTACTAATCCTGCGCCTACAATTGTTGCTGTTTTCATTATAATGCTGCTTTTAAAATTTCACCAAATCTATAAATGTCTTCGTAAGAAGTATATAATGGAATAGGGGCCATACGTATTGCGTTTGGCTCTCTCCAATCAGAAATAACTCCTTCTTCAGTTAGTGTGTCAAACAATGCTTTTCCGTAACCGTGTGCAATTACAGAAACCTGACAACCTCTTTCTTCCCAATTTCTTGGAGTTATAATTTCTAATGACTTTCCTTCTTCGGTTAATGTTGAATTTACCTCATCAACAATAAACTCTAGGTAACCAGAAATTAACTTTTGTTTTTTCAAAAGCTTGTCCATTCCAACTTCATCAAAAATATCTATTGCAGCTTTGTGAGCAGCCATAGTCAAAACTGGGGCATTACTCATTTGCCATGCCTCAGCAGATTTCATTGGTTTAAAACCAGGTTCCATTAAAAAACGCGTTTCTTTTTCGTGTCCCCACCAACCAGCTAAACGTGGTAATTCGGTGTTGTTGCAATGTCTTTCGTTTACAAAAATTCCAGAAACACCACCTGGTCCTGAGTTTAAATACTTGTAAGAACACCAACAAGCAAAATCAACATCCCATTCGTGTAATTTTAATTCAATATTTCCAGCACCATGTGCTAAATCGAAACCACAATTTGCACCAACTTTATGAGCTGCTGCCGTAATTGCTTTCATATCAAAAACTTGTCCTGTAAAGTAGTTTACACCACCAATCATTAC
>JAQXDJ010000235.1 GCA_029251425.1 Vicingaceae bacterium | reverse complement strand
AGATGCTAGACACTAGATTTCTAGATGCTAGACTTTTTATAATTTTACTAAACACGGCTAAAATAAAACGTGTGCTGAGCACACTAGCGTATTTCTCCACCAGCACCAAAATTTTTTTCTGGTGAAATAAAGCTTAATTCTCCTTTGTCGTTTTCGGCCATTAAAATCATTCCTTGAGATTCAACTCCACGAATTTTACGTGGGGCCAAGTTCATCAAAATACTTACCTTTTTACCTATCACCTCTTCTGGTGAATAATGTTCAGCAATACCAGACACTACTGTTCTTTTATCAAGGCCAGTATCAACAGTTAATTTTAATAATTTGTTTGCTTTTTTAACCTTTTCAGCCGAAATAATTTCACCAACTCTAATATCCATTTTCATGAAATCGTCAAATGATGTTTCGTCCTTTTGAGGTTCGAAAGTTGTTTCAACATTAGCCAATTTAGAAGCTTCTAAAGTCGCAATTTGTTCTTCAACAAATTTGTCTTCAATTTTAGAAATCAAAATACTTGGTTTATTTAACTGGTGACCATCCGCTAATAACGCGTCAGAACCTAAACTATCCCATTTCAATAAATCTAATCCTAAAAATTCAGCAATAGTTGACGCCTTTTGTGGTAAAAATGGTTGAAATGCTATCGTTAAATTAGCTGTAATTTGGAGCGCAATGTTCATGATAGTCTCCACACGAGCCATATCGGTTTTTGCCAATTTCCATGGTTCAGTTTCTGCTAAATACTTATTACCTAAACGCGCTAAGTTCATTGCCTCAGCTTGTGCTTCACGCAACTTATAGGCTCTAATTAATTTTTCAATCTTTTCAGGATATGTTTTTAGTTGTGCTAACACATCTGTATCCACATCAGTCAACTCACCTCTAGATGGTACTTTTCCTTCAAAATATTTATTTGATAATACAACAGCTCTGTTTACAAAGTTTCCTAAAACATCAGCCAGTTCATTATTAATTCTTGCTTGAAATTCTTTCCAAGTAAACTCAGCATCCTTACTTTCTGGTGCAATAGAGGTTAACACATATTTAAGTTCATCCTTTTTGTCAGGATTAGCCTCCATAAATTCGTGTAACCATACAGCCCAGTTTCTTGAGGTAGAGAATTTATCACCTTCCAAATTTAAAAATTCGTAAGCAGGTACATTATCTGGTAAAACAAATCCACCATGCTCCTTCAATAAAATTGGGAAAATAATGGCGTGAAAAACTATATTGTCCTTTCCAATAAAGTGAACCAATTTAGAATCACCAGTCCAATACTCTTTCCAATCTTTATTGTTTTTTTCAGCCCACTCTTTAGTAGCTGAAATATACCCAATTGGTGCATCTAACCATACATATAAAACCTTTCCGTCTGCTCCTTCAACTGGCACTTTAACTCCCCAATCTAAATCTCTTGTCATAGCACGTGGGTGCAAACCACCATCAATCCAACTCATACATTGTCCATTAACTTGATTTCTCCAGTCTTTTGGATTATGTAATTGTTTCCCTTCAAAAGTTCCTTCTTTAATCCATTCTTTTAACCAAGCTTCATGCTGATCCATTGGTAAAAACCAATGAGATGTTTCCTTTAAAGTTGGCGTTTTTCCACTTAATGTAGAAATTGGGTTAATTAAATCTGTTGGGCTTAAATCAGAACCACATTTTTCGCATTGGTCACCATATGCACCCTCCTTTGAACAAGATGGACAAGTTCCAGTTATATATCTATCAGCTAAAAACTGATTAAATTCTTCATCATAGTACTGCTCAGTCGTTTTTTTAATAAAACTTCCTTTATCATTTAAGACCTTAAAATAATCTTGAGCCGTTTTTTTATGTAAGTCCGTTGATGTTCTTGTGTAAATGTCAAATGAAATGTCAAAATCACTAAATGCTTTTTTGTTTATTCCGTGATATTTATCAACGATAGCTTGAGGTGTTGTACCTTCTTTTTTAGCTCTTAAAGTAATGGCTGCTCCGTGCTCATCAGATCCGCAAACAAATGCTACATCTTCATTTTTTAAGCGCAAAAATCTAACAAAGATGTCTGCTGGTAAATAAACACCCGCTACGTGCCCTAAATGAAGGGGACCATTAGCATAAGGTAAAGCTGCTGTTACAGTATATTTTTGACTCATTTTTTTAATTTGTGGTTTATGCTATTAATGAATAGCATTGCAAAAGTA
>JAQXDJ010000209.1 GCA_029251425.1 Vicingaceae bacterium | reverse complement strand
TTTATCTTTTGCTAGTTTAAATACTTTCTGAATATCATCTCCGATTACAACACCTGGTTTTATCTTTTCACTCATTCTAAATAGATTTTAGGATGACAAATTTAATACAAAAAGATTTTATACACGACTTATTTAAAAGTTTATGCAGAATAAGAATATATCTGTATGGAAGTTAGAAAGGATACCCAATACCAAGGTTAAGGTTAGGCTGCCTCCAGTTTAAATCAAATTTTTCGGGAGTTTCTGTGCCAGGGTCTTTAAGCTTTGCTGCCAAATCGAATCTAATTAAAAAGAAGTTAAAATCTAAACGTAAACCAAAACCAACACCAATGGCTAAATCTTTCCAAAATTTATCCGCTTTAATTTCTGCATTAGGTCTGTTTTCATCTTCAGATAAAATCCAAACATTTCCAGCGTCAATAAAAGCTGCACCTTCAAACAACTTGGTAATATCAAAACGATATTCTAAATTTCCTTCAATTTTTAACTCACCAATTCTATTTAAGGTGTTTTGAGATAAACTATCAGGTAGAATATAAGTACCTGGTCCAAGAGACCTTGCTTGCCATGCTCTAATGCTATTTGCACCACCACCATAATAACTTTTTTCGAAAGGTAAAACATCTAAATTTCCATAAGGCTTACCAATACCTAAGTTTATTCTTTTTACAAAAGATGTACTTTTTGTTTGACCGTACGCTCTAAAATCAAAATCTGTTTTAACATATTGAGCGTATCTAATGTTAAAAACATTATAGCTATTCGTTGCTGTGTTATCAAAAGTCTTATTTGTTAAACTATAAATTCCTGATTGGATATTTCCGGCAGCTTCTATGTTAAATTTAAAAAATTCAAAATTTGTTACTTTATTTAATCGCTGATTGTTATAAATGAAACTATAATTTGAAGCATTAATAAAATGATCCTGGAAACTATTCAAAATAAAAGGGTTAGTTTCATTGTTGAGTAAAGTTTGGAAATCAGCCGTAGGGTCCAATTTAACAATGCTTATGTCAATAGGGGTAACATAATGTTTAGTGAACCTTCCTCCATTCCAAAAATATCCAAAAGAAACTTGAGTTAGGTTTCTTACATATTCTGGTCTTTTTTGGAAATTAAGTAGGTATTTAAGATTTGTTTTAGGGTTTGTTTTTCTTGAGAATTTCTCTAACCCAATTGGTAGTAAAAATCTAGGAAATTCTAAATTGACTTCTGGTCCAAATTCTAGAGTATTAAAAACACCTAAAAAATTTGCGTTTTTATTTTCTTGCTCTTCGTTAATTAATTGCTGAATTTCTAAACCACCACTCAGTTTAACAGTTAAATGCTCTCCTCCTCTGAATAGGTTTCTGTTTTGATAAATTAAATTTCCTTTAACCCCTAAATCACCACCACTGTGCGTTCCAATAGTTTCTGCTGAAAATGATTTCTTTTTAGAAGGAGTTAGAAAGATGTTTGTATTTAACTTGTTTGATCCAATATCATCAAAAGATACGTTTACATTTCTAAAAAGTTCTAATTCATTTAAATGTCGATATGTACTTTGTTGATTTTCCAATCTATATAACTCACCTTTTTTTAAGCCTATAGCGTGGTTTAGCATTCTAGGACGATACTTTAAAGTTTCACCACCAGAAGTGTCCATATGAACTTTAATGTTTTTAAAGGAAATCGTATCAAAATCATTTAAGTTCTTGTCTTTATAGTCTTTACTTAAATATATGTCAACATCATTAATTGTAAATTTTTCATGTTTTTTTTCAACTATACTATCGTTAATTTCATTCTTTATTTTTTGATTGTCAATGTGTAAAAAAACAGCAATTTCTTTATTACCTCCGGTACTATCTACTTTATATTTTATAAAATCTTT
>JAQXDJ010000200.1 GCA_029251425.1 Vicingaceae bacterium | reverse complement strand
AGTTCTAAATATATAATTTTCCAAGAAGTTGATTCAAGTGTTAATGGTCCTGAATACAACACTTCTAAACCTCAATCTAGAGAAGTCTTTGAAGAATTTCAATACGTTACTATTACTATTAAATAATGTCAGTTATGAGTAAAAAAATAGCCTTAATTGTATGTTGTTTCATTGCAGCAAGCAATCTCTTTTCTCAAAAAGAATCATTTAAAGAAAGTTTTTTAGAAGCAAATACTCTGATAGAAGAGAAATTATTTCATGTTGCTCTACCTATTTGGCTTGAATTACAAAAAGAGCAACCAGAGAATAGTAACTTAAATTATAAAGTTGGTTTATGCTATATTGAATCTAAAAACCAAAAAGCAAAAGCATTAAATTATTTGACTGAAGCAGCTAAAAATGTTTCCAATAATTATGATCCTTTTTCTCACTCAGAAAAGAAAGCTCCTATTGAGGTTTATTATTATTTAGCAAGGGCTAAACACCTAAATTACAAATTAGACGATGCTATTATTAACTTTAATACATTTAAAGAAGGTGTATCGAAAAATCATTACTTATATGATGATGTTAATCGTCAAAAGGAATATTGTGAAAATGCAAAAATTGCAGTTGCATCTCCTAAAAAAACAACAATTACCAACATGGGAAACATCATCAATTCAGCTTATGAAGATTATAGTCCTGCTATTTTATTTGATGAATCAACCATTTACTTTACATCTAGAAGATTAAGAAGCGATAGCTCAAACCTATATGTTACTGAGAAATCAGACGGAAAATATTACGAAGATATTTATGTTGCTCATAAATATAATGGCATATGGTCAAAGCCTAAAACTATTAACATAACTACAAGTGGACATGAAGCAGTTGTTAATGTTTCTATGGATGGAAAAACGATTTTCTTTTACAAAGATGATGAAGGTGATGGAAATATTTACAAATCAATACTATCTGAAAATGGAGAATGGTCAATCCCTACAAGTTTAGATCCTAATGTAAACCTAGAATCACAAGAAACTCACGCACACCTTTCTCCAGATGGAAAATCTTTATATTTTGTAAGTGACCGAAAAAAAGGAAATGGTGGAAAAGATATATACGTTTGTAAGCAACTTCCAAATGGTAATTGGGATGCTCCTGAAAATATTGGAAATACAATAAACACACCTTCTGATGAAGATGGTGTTTTTATTCATCCAGATGGTAAAACAATGTATTTTAGTTCTAATGGACACAAAAGTATTGGTGGTTATGATGTATTTTCTTCTACTCTAGATGATAACGGTAATTGGTCTGAACCTGTTAATATGGGCTACCCTATTAATTCAACGGATAATGATTTATTTTTTGTGACTTCAGCTGATGGGAAAAGAGGTTATTACTCTTCTTATAAAGAAGATGGTTTTGGAGAAAAAGATATTTATCAAATTTCTCTGATAGATGAAACGCCTAAATCTATATCACTATTAGCTGGAACAATAGAAGTACATGGTTATGATACTTTGCCTGAAAATGCTTTAGTTACCATTACAAAAAAAGGATCTAATGAGGCTCCTGTAAAACTTAAACCAAGAAAAGAAGATGGCAACTTTAGTTTCATTCTTCAACCTGAATCTCAATACCACATCACCTATTTTGCTGATACATATACTAAGGAAGAAGATATTACAACACCTTCAGCTTATAGTGAACTAAAAAGAAAAATTATTCTAAACTTTAGCAAACCTGAAAACTATCCTATTACTGATGCAAAATCTGGAAAAGAGAGGATAGAAAAACTAAAGGCAGAAATTGCAAGGTTAGAGGAACAGAATAGTGAAGATTGGAATTTTAAGAATGAAGAAGAACTAACCAAGCTTAAAGCTGAATTAGCTTCTTTAGAATTAATTAATGCTGATGACTGGACTCAATTCTATGATAATAAACTAGATGATATAGAAGAAAGAATCAATAAGCTTGTTGGGATTGAAATTGCATCTTATCAAGAATACTTTAATTATAATATTAAAAGTATAAACACTGCTCATCAAAAATATACTAATGTTATAGATAAGGTACTAAAAGAAAAACCTAACGGAAAAATCTATATTAATATTGAAGCTAGCGCATCTAATGTTCCAACAAGAACTTATGGATCAAATGAAAATTTAGCTAAAAAAAGAGCTGAAGCCACTAAGAACATAATTATTTCGTCATTAGCCAGTAAAGGAATTAAAAAAGAGAATATTATAATTAATTCCATTACATCTAAAGTTAATGGACCTAAATATAATAGTGATTATCAAAACAAAAATACTTATGAGAAGTATCAATATGTTATCATTACGATAAAGTAAAAAAATATGAAAAATATAATTACAGTAATATGTAGTAGCTTACTAATAATTAGTACGTGTGCTGCTCAAAAGCCGAGTAAAGCTGAAAAAAAGCTTTACAAAACTGCTCAAAAACAATTGGCTAATGAAGATTATAAAGAAGCTCAAGCATCATATCTTGAATTATCTAAATTGAATGCAACTAACGAAATCTACCAATTTGAAGGTGGATTAAGTTATTATTTTGCAGATTTTGAAAGAGCAAAAGGAATTCCATTATTTGAATCAGCTTTACAAAACTCTAAAGAAGACACCATTCCTGAGCTTTATTATTACTTAGGCAGGTCTTACCACCTTAATGGTGAATATGACAAAGCAAAAGAAGCATTTAATAATTTTAAACCGTTTATTGAAACAAGCTCAAAATCTGGTCAAGAGCTAATGAAGAAAGCAGATTACTTTGTAAAAGTAAATGAAAGAGGTAGTGAATTTTTAGCTATTCAAAATGAAAATACAACTACAACTAACTTAGGTGATAAAATTAATTCTTCTTATGGAGAATACGCTCCTGTTTTAAAAAAGGACGATAATGTTTTATTATTTACTTCTAGAAGACAATCTGCATCTTCAAAAAAATTAGATAAAGATTTGTTGCCTTATGAAAATGTTTACATTGCTAAAAAAGTTGATGACTCATGGAGTATTTTAACTGATGAAAACGAAATAGAAAAGTACATTCCAAAAAATCTAAACTCTAAAAAACATGAGGCAGGAGTAATCTATTCTTCTGACGGCAAAACTTTATATACATATAAAAATGATTTAATATGGAAATCAATATTAGAAGATGGGGCTTGGTCCAAGTTAGTAGAATTAGATAAAAACATTAATACGAGTAAGTATAACATTCCTAGTGTTAGTATCACTAAAGATGGTAATACATTATATTTTGTATCTAATCGTAAAAACGGTATAGGAGGAAAAGACATCTATAAATCTGCTAAGACAAGTGAAGGGAATTGGGGTGATGCTGAATTAATGAGTGAATCAATTAACACTCAATTAGACGAAGATTCTCCTTTCATTTCAGAAGATGGTAATACCCTTTACTTTTCTTCAAAAGGACACGAAGGAATTGGCGGTTACGATATATATAGAAGTCGATTGGTTGATGGAAAATGGAGCGCAGCAGAAAATATGGGAATACCTGTCAACTCTTCTTCTGATGATATTTATTTCATAATCGACAACATTGAAAATAATGGTTTTTTCGCTTCAGCAAGAGATGGTGGAATTGGGGGAATGGATATCTACCAAGTTTGCATGAGTTGTCCTAAAACAATTACAAACACTATTAATGGTTTGTTAGTTAATACTGATGACACTCCAATTAATGATGGTGAAATTATTATTAAAAATGTAAGCTCTGATAGCCCAATAGGCACGTTTAAAACTAAAAATGGTAAATTTAGTATGACTACTGATAAAACTGGAGAACAAGAATTAATGGTTGAGTCTCCTAATTACGAAAAGCAAATTGTATATCTAAACTTACCTAAAACCTCTTCAGAAACAGACGTTAAGATTATTTTAAATCAATTTGATAAAGATTCCAACACATATCAAGTCCTCAATTTAACTAGCGAAAAATTAAACCTTAATAAATCTGATACAATTAAAGTAGAAAAAGTAATTGCTAGTATAGATGATAATACGACTAATAATAGTAATGCCAATTCAAAAACAACATTAGGAACTTATAAAGAATTATACTCATATAACTCTAATGAATTTAATACAGCTAACAAAAGTTTTACAACTATAATTGACAAAGCAATTAGCAAGTCTTCTGATGGTACAATATATATTAACATCGAATCAAGTGCATCAAGAGTTCCTACAAGTGCCTTTAGTTCAAACAAGAAACTAGCTCTGTCTAGGGGAGAAAAAGCTCAAGCTGATATTCTTAAAGCTCTTAAAGCTAAAGGAATTAGTTCGGATAAAATTATTTTCGGAAAAATAGATGCAATAGTTAGTGGCCCTCAATATAATGGGGATTATAAAAACACTAGAAAATATGGTGATTACCAATATGTAAAAGTTACTGTAAAATAACTTTGGTATCAATCTTGATTTACAGTTAACCAAAATTAATTATTGAAAAAAATAAAAACATACCTAGTAGTTACTATTATTCTATTTAGCACTAATTTAATTTTAGCGCAAAAAATAGACGATGAAGATGCGAGAGAACATTTTAAATATGGCAACTATTTAGATGCTTTTGATATATATTCTCAACTTGTAATTAAGTCTCCTAATAACGGAGAATACAATTATAGAGCTGGACTTTGCCTTCTTTTTACTGAAAATGATCAATCTCGTGCTGTAGAGTATCTAGAAAAAGCAGTATCATTGAAAATTGATGATGACGCTCCATATTTTCTAGGAAAAGCATATCACTCCAACCTAAAATTAGAGAAAGCTTTATCTACATTTAATACCTATAAAAAACTGGGTAAGGGAACCAAGCAAGAAGTTGTTGATAAGGATATTGAGTATGTTAAAAATGCCCAAATTTTAACAAAAAAACCTCTTGATATAACTTTCGAAAACTTAGGTGAAAAAATCAACTCTGAATATCCTGACTACTACGCTTTTGTAACCCCAAATGAATCTTTTATGGTTTTTACATCAAGAAGAAAGAGTGGAGCTAAAGAATTTGATGGCTACTACCCTTCTTCAATTTATTACAGTAAAGTAGTAAATGGTGATTATGTTAAAACTAAAAAAGGTAGTCCACTTATTAACTCAACTTATGATGATCAAGTAGTAGGCCTTTCATATAATGCAGATAAACTTTTTATATACTTTGATGACATTAAAAATACTGGAGATATTTACGAAGCTGATATCGTAAATTTTAAGTTTAAGAAAAAAGTAAAAATGAACGAGTCAGTAAACTCCAAAGGATTTGAAAGCTCTGCAACCATTTCTGCTGATGGTCAAACTTTATTTTTTGCAAGTAAAAGAAGCGATGGCTTGGGTGGTAAAGATATATACATGACTCGTAAACTACCAACAGGAAAATGGGCTTTACCTCAAAACTTAGGCAGCAATGTAAACACAAAAGATGACGAGGATTTTCCAAATTTATTTTATGATGGAAGGACGCTATACTTCTCTTCTAAAGGACATAATAGTATAGGAGGATATGACTATTTCAAATCTACTTGGAATCCCGCTACAAATGAATGGAGTAAAGCTGAGAACCTAGGTTATCCTCTAAATACAACTAGAGACAATATTTGTATTTCTTTTACAGAAAACAAATCACATGCTTATGTATCATGCTGGAGAGAAGATAGTAAAGGTTTTCAGGATATATATAAAGTAACCTTTAATGATTCTACCCTAAAAGAGACTGTTATTAAAGCTCAAATTTCATCTTTAGCTACTGATGAAACTATAAAAAAAGCTTTTATAATTATTACTAATGATGAAACTAAAGAAGAAAGAAACTATACTCCAAATTCTCTTAATGGAGCAGTAATAATTACACTTCCTGAAGGAGATTATACAATCTCTATTAAAGCTCCTGGATTTGAATTTACAGATGAAAAAATTACTATAAAAGGTAAAAGTGATTTCGTATCTTCGATGTCTAAAAAGTTTATCATTACACCAAAGTAAAAGAGAATAAAAACACATGAATTTAGAGTTAAAAAGACCTCTTGCTTTCTTTGATTTAGAAACAACCGGTTTAAATATTGCTACAGATAGAATTGTAGAGATTTCAATTGTTAAAATACTGCCGAATGGCGAAAAGCAAGTTAAAACAGAATTAGTAAACCCTACTATTCCTATTTCTAAAGAATCGGCAGAAATACATGGTATAACGGCAGAAAAAATAAAAGACAAACCAACTTTTAAAGAATTAGCTAATGATTTAGAATCTTTTATTAAAGATTGCGATTTAGCTGGTTTTAACTCCAACAGATTTGATGTACCTCTTTTGGCTGAAGAGTTTTTAAGAGCAGGTGTTGATTTTAATGTAAACGATAGAAAACTGGTTGATGTTCAAAACATCTTCCATAAAATGGAACAGCGTACATTAGTTGCTGCCTACAAATTTTATTGTAATAAAGACTTAACTAACGCACACAGTGCTGAAGCTGACACTACAGCTACTTATGAAATTTTAGAAGCTCAAATAGAAAAATATACTGACTTAAAAGGTGATACTCCCTTTTTAAGTGAATTTTCTCAAATGACAAAGAATGCCGATTTATTAGGCCGTTTTGTTTATAATGGAAATAATGTTGTTGTATTTAATTTTGGAAAACATAAAGGAAAACCTGTTACTGAAGTTTTAGCAAAAGAACCTGGTTACTATAGCTGGATGATGAATGGAGATTTCCCATTATACACCAAAAAGGTAATGAAAGACATTAAAACGAACATGCTCCCTATTAAACCTCAACAACCAAAAACTAACAAGCCTACTATTAAAAAGAAACCTGTAGTAAAAAAAGAACCTACTGCAAACTCTTTAGATATGCTTAAAAACAAATTCAACTCATAAATGAAAATTATCTGTATAGGAAGAAATTATATTGATCACGCTAAAGAATTAAACAATCCCGTTCCTAAAGAACCCGTTTTCTTCTTAAAACCCGATACGGCACTTCTTCCTAAAAGAACACCATTTGTTTATCCTAGTTTTTCTAAAAACATACAACACGAGGTTGAGATTGTAATTAAGATAAATAGATTAGGGAAACATATTGAAGAAAAGTTTGCGCAAAAATACTACAATGAAATTGGAGTTGGAGTAGATTTTACAGCACGTGACTTACAACAAGAATGTAAAGAAAAAGGGTTGCCATGGGAAAGAGCAAAAGCTTTTGATGGCTCTGCACCTACTAGCTCATTTACCAGCATTGATCAATTTACTGACATTAATAATTTAGATTTTAGTATTCAGATTAACGGAGAGACAAAACAAGTTGGAAATACAAAAGATATGCTCTTTAACTTTAACCAAATTATAGCTTATGTATCACAATTCTTTACCTTAAAAATTGGAGATTTAATTTACACAGGAACACCTGCAGGTGTTGGACCAATAGCTATTAATGATAGCATTGATTGCTTTATTGAAGATAAAAATATGCTGAGTTTTAATGTGAAGTAAGCACTTGACTTTATCCTGAGCTTGTTGAAGGGTTTAAACGCAACCAACAAATACATCAAACAAAATTCAATAAAAAAAGCCTTTCAGAATCTGAAAGGCTTTTTTTATTTTATAATTTCAATCCCTAGTTATTCCCTAAGATTAAAGGTAAACCATCATCACCTCCTACCACTACAACTTTAGTGTTTGGAGATTTAGACAATTCTAATGTCGCTTCAATACCTTTTTCCTTTAAAATATTAGGTGTTAAAGAAGCATTTAAGATCCTATTGGCATCTGCCTTACCTTGTGCCTCAATAATTACTTTTTCGGCTTCTTTCTTAGCTTTTTGTAACTTAAATTCATATTCTAAAGATTCTTGCTCTTGTCTTAACTTCCCTTCAATAGCAGTTTTAATTGTAGGAGGTAAAGTAATATCTCTTACCAAAATTTCATTTAACTGAACAAACTGTTTATCTAATACCTTTTTAGTTTCTACACTTATTTCAGATTGTATCGCATCTCTCTTAGTCGAATAAATTTCTTCTGGAGTATAACGTCCAATTACACTTCTACTAGCCGAACGAATTGCTGGCTTCACTACTCTATCTAAATAGTTTTGTCCTTTTTCTTGATGTAATTTTGGCAAATCTTTTATCATTGGCTGATACCATGCAGAAACTTCTAATGAAATTTCTAATCCATTAGACGAAAGTACAGCCATATTCTCTAATACCTCTTGTTGTCTTACTTCATAAGTAATCATATCATTCCATGGAGCAATTAAATGCCACCCTTCGCCATAAGTGTTTTCGGTATCAATACCTCCACTAAATGTTTTAAATAAAACACCTCCTTGTCCACCACTAATGGTAACAGAACTTTTAAATAAAGTAACTACTACTATTAACCCTAGTATTACAGATAATATTACTCTTTTGCCATTTTTTGGAAACTCAGGCATGTCCATTTGTTGATATTCAGCCATAATACAGTTTTAAATTTTATTAAAGTATGAAGTTCAAAAGTATCGAAAGTAATTCGATTATAATTTACTCGTAATTGATATTACAAATTCATCAAACATCCAACACCAATCCATCATAAGCTATCTGAATAAAATCAGGTAGTTCTTTTTGTACTTCATCGTGCAAACCTAAATAATGACTAATGTGTGTTAAGTAAGCTTTTTTAGGTTTTAATTCTTTGAGCAATTCAATTGCTTCAGCTAAATTAAAATGAGAAATATGATCTGATTTTCTTAATGCATTAATTACAATAACTTCCGATCCTCTAATTTTATTAAACTCATCCTCTTCTATTCTATTAGCATCAGTAATGTAAGTGAAGTTATTTATTCGATATGCTTTAACGGGCATTTTGTAATGCCATACATTTATTGGTTGTAACTCAACATTTCCCACATTAAAAGAATCATCCTTAATAGTTGTTAATTTTAATTTTGGGACACCAGGGTAAGGGTTTTCAGCAAAAGCATAATGAAATTCTCTTTTTAAAGCTACCTGAGTTTCAGTGGTAGCATAAATATCCATATCCTTTTTCTGCTTAAAATTAAAAGCTCTTACATCATCTAATCCTGCAA
>JAQXDJ010000193.1 GCA_029251425.1 Vicingaceae bacterium | reverse complement strand
CCTTGGGTAAATTTTATGTTTACTTCATCAAATAATACTCTTTTGCCGTATTGTAAAGATATATTGTGTGCTGCTATCATGATTCTATTTTTTTAAGGCTGCAAATGTAATCATAATCATAAGATTATAGATTCAATTTTTAAAAACAAAAAAGCCTCTCCAAAATATTGAAGAGGCTTTATACTTTATAAGGCGTTAATTACTTTTTCTTTAATTTACCTTTTGCTCCTTTAGCCTTCTTTACATCAGTAGCTTTAATGTTAACTTTTGTAGTTTTAGACTCATCTGAAGATTTTTTTTCGTTTGCTTTTGCATTAGCTTGCTTTTTCAATTCAGAATTAGCAGCTTTTTTAAGCTTAGGATTAACTTTTCCAGTTTTAGGCTTTTCTTTTAATTTTCCTTTACCTTTAATTTGAGCATCTGCAGTAAGTGCGAAAGCAAAAATAACAGCTAATGATAATACAATCTTTTTCATAATTTCTATTTTATCTGGTTAATTTTAGCTAAAAATACAATTCTTATTTTAAACCTCAAAAAATAACTTCCTAACTCGGTAACTTTCTATTTCTAACATAAGCAATTGCTGCAATAGCTAATACCACTCCAGCTGTAATTGGTACAAATGTAGGTATTGGCACGGGATCTCCTGCTGCGTAAGAGTGCAATCCAGATAAATAGTAGTTTACTCCAAAGTAAGTCATTAAGATTACTGAGAACCCTAACACTGCTAATAAGTTAAACAAGTACCTCCCGTTAGCTTTTGGTATAAAACGTAAGTGTAACATCATTGCATAATATAAAACAATAATTAATGCCCAAGTTTCTTTAGGATCCCATCCCCAATATCTACCCCAACTCTCATTTGCCCAAATACCCCCCAAAAAAGTACCTATTACAGCCATAATTAACCCAACCGTAATGTTCATTTCTATAATATAGGTTAACTCTTTAATGATGTTATTTAGTTTCGTTTTGTTGTTTTCTGTTTTAAAAATCATCAACAGTAAATTCATAAATGCTAACAACACAGCTAAAGTTAATGGCGCATAACTACCAACCATTACAGCAACATGTATCATTAACCAATAAGACTTAAGTACCGGAACCAAATCTGTTATTTGAGGGTTTAAAAAGTTCATGTTAGCCACAAACAACACCACACAAGCCAATATTGCTGAAGCAGCTAATGTCATTTTATTGTTTCGAGAGAAAATAAACCCCATTAAAATTGAAACCCAAGCGACCAGCAACATGGCTTCATAGCCATTACTCCATGGTGCATGACCTGCTATATACCAACGAGCAGCCAATCCTGCTGTATGTACAATTAATAGCCCTACAAGGATTACGCTCAATACATTAACAGCTGTCTTTTTCCATTTTTTATCGTTAAAAATATCCGAAAACAAAAAGATCATCATTAATAAACCAACAACGGGGTAATATTTAAACAGCATGTTAAATACATTAATTTTATTGTATTTAATTTCCATGTCAATTTTAGTTTGCTCAGGATAAACTGCTGCCCCAAACTTTCTTTGGTAATCATCAATATATTTTAAATTACTATCTGCTATACTCCAATCGCTTTTAGCAAAAGATTTTGAGATAGAATTAAAATACATTGGTAAAATAGCTTTTACAAAAATAGAATCGTGCGTTGTAAACTGATTATACTGCGCAGCACTAAACCAAGTGTTGTTTTCATCTTTTGACTTCGGAAACAGCCTTAAAATAGACCCTTCAAAAACCATGTAACAAATATTTATACGCTCATCTACTGCTAAAACATCTTTATCATATTGCGATTGATCAGCTGGTTTTCTACTATTAGCAGCTTTCACATCTTCCATTAAAATGTAGTTAAACTTTTTATCAAAAAAGTTAATGAACGTAGCGTAATTACCTTCTGTCTTTAATTTTTCCTTCAGCTTTTCATTATTTCTGTTTACATAAATAATTGGAACCTGCTGCCAGTATCCAGCATTATAGATCATACTCAATAATACTTGTTCTGGGTTTTGGTCTTCGTATTTATTTTTGTGATAAACTTTTCTCAAAAACTCAGATGCAAAAGTGTGTAAAGGCTTCATCCTTCCACTCTGATCTTGCATTAACAAACGTGCAAAACTCTCTGAATGAGCGGCATCCATAACTTGCTCCTCTGGAACTTCATGTTTTTCGTTCGGACCATGCTTATGACCTTCATGCTGTGCATTCGCAGTTGTTGTTAAAGCAAATAACAACAAAAATAACCCTGCTGCTTTGTTTCTTTTAGCTTTTAACTTCTGAACATTCTTTCTTAAAGTTGTAAATCGAGAACTCTTCATCATTAACGTTAAAATCATTCCTAAAAACAAAAATCCGTAACCTATGTAAGTAACTAACGTGCCCCAGTAATCGTGGTTTACAGATAAAACTGTTCCTAACTCATCTTGATCGTAATTAGATTGAAAAAATCGGTATCCATCATAATCCAATACATTATTCATAAAAATACGTTGATCAAACTCTACCCCACCATTCCTATTATCGATAACGGTTACTTCACTAGCAAATGAAGATGGGCTCATTGATCCTGGATATTTTTTCATATCAAAATCGTTACACCTTATACTAAAAGGCGTAATAATTTCTTTAGCCCCGTACGATAAAGAAAAGTTTAAATCAGCTAACTGAAAAATAGTATGATTAGATGTATATCCTTGCCCACCAAAAAGTACCACCTCTTTTGTTTTATCATTACAAGCAACATCTAAAACTAAAGCGTCTTCCCCACTTTTGTTCGACTTTGGAGCCGAAATTTGTTTTATTAAAACATCCTCATGAACTGTTTTAAATACTAAACTCACATCCTCTAAAGTATATAATCTTCTATTTCTAAATTCTTGTACACTATCTCTAATAATAGTCGATTTAGACTGATCTTCCATACTCATATAGTCAATATCGTAAGGAGATTCTATCGTTAAACCTGAATCTGTCTGATTAATTTTAATCGCTTCAGTTCTTGAATTTTCGTTAAAAGCTATAGGAAATTTCCCAAAGAATTTAGTTTGTCCGCTTTCTATATATCTCGAAAGCCTACCTCCTTTACCAACAGTAACTATCTCAATAATTGTTTTGCCATTTTCTGCAGGTATTACAGTATCTATAGAGTTTGGAATAAAATCTTTGTAAGTTATATTAATATCACTTCCTTTAAAGTTAAAATCGTTACTAAATTTTGAATTGTATTTCGGGTTCAGGTAGAGTATCTTATCAAAAGTTAATTGCTCCTTTTTATCATCTACTTTAAACTGCAAATAAGTATCTGCCGAAACAATAATATTACTTGTTGCCCCCTCTCTGATATGCATTGAGCCTTCAAAACTTACATAACGGGTAATTGCTGCACCAATAATAATTACAATAAATGCTACGTGAAAAATAAGTGTTGTTGCTTTTTCCCATCTAAACAATTTGTATTTAAAAATATTACCAATCAAATTTATAGTTAGCAACACCATAATTAACTCGAACCATCGGGTATTAAAAATAAGTGCTTTTGAAGCAGGGGTTCCGTAATCATTCTCTATAAATGTGGCATAGCCAATTGCAAATGCAAAAACCAGCAATAATACTGCTGTTAGTTTAGTAGAGAATAGAATGTCTTTGATTGACTTTAGCATAAATAACACTATAAAATTATGCGAACAAAATTAGTTAATTTTACCCTGCATAAATAGAAATAAGTTGATTAAAAACATAACCATATTAGGCTCAGGAAACGTAGCAACTCACTTAGGGAAAGCTTTATTAAAAGAAGGTTATTCTATTAATCAGGTGTACAGCCCCAATAAAGACAATGCTTTTGATTTAGCGAATGAGTTAAATGCAATGCCTTGCGATGACCCCAAATTTATAACTGACGAAAGTCATATATACATCATTGCTATTAAAGATGATTTTATTGATAAGATAGCCCAACAATTGTTATTAAAAGACAAAATTGTTGTTCATACTTCAGGAAGTATTGCAATGGATGTTTTATCTCAATTTGATAATCATGGAATTTTTTACCCTTTACAGACTTTTTCTAAAGATACAGCTGTAAACATAAGCGATGTTCCTTTTTGTATTGAAGCCAATAACGAGGCAACTAAAAACCACTTATTAGCTTTAGCAAAAACACTTTCTAACAAAGTTTATGAAATAGATTCTGAACAACGCAAAAAAATACACGTAGCAGCTGTTTTTGCTTGCAACTTTAGTAATTACCTATGCTCTATTTCAGAGGACATTCTGAAAGAAAACAACATGGATTTAGACATTCTAAAACCTTTGATTTTAGAAACAGCTCAAAAAATTCAAACCAACTCTCCGATAGCTGTACAAACTGGTCCAGCAAAAAGAAACGACCAAGAAGTAATTGAAAACCATATTAAGCTATTAGGAAATACGGAAGCTTATAAAGATATTTACCAACTGATTACAGATAATATAATAAAGCAACACAATGGCAAACTTTAAAGAACTTTTACCAAAAATAAACTCATTTGTATTTGATATTGATGGCGTGCTTTCTGATGGAAGCATTTTGGTTACCGAAAAAGGTGAACAACTCCGTACAATGAGCACAAGAGATGGTATGGCTATTACTATGGCGTTAAAAAAAGGGTATAACATTGCCATTATTTCTGGAGGAAACTCACAATCGGTAGTACATCGTTTTAATTACTTAGGAATTACAGATGTTTTTTTAGGAGTGAGCGATAAGATTAAGGTTTTACACCAATATTTTTCAGATAAAAACATTACCGCTGAAAACGTTCTATATATGGGAGATGATATTCCTGATTACTACCCTATGAAAGAATGTGGTGTAGCCACTTGCCCTAAGAATGCAGTTATTGAAATTAAAGAAATTGCCGATTATATTTCTGATAAAGATGGTGGACATGGATGCGTGAGAGATATCGTTGAACAAGTAATGCGTTGCAACGGAGATTGGTTTGTTCCTGAGAACTAATTCAAATGATAAGCTACCAATTCGTCAATTGGCGCTTTAATTATTTTACCTATTGTAATATTTTTTTGCTCAGCTTCTGCTCTAATTATGGATTCATAAATTGCAGAAATTGACCCAACTAAATTTAGTTTATTTTTTTGATAATCAGAATACTTATATACATTCTTTTCAAGAAAAAGTTTAATTCTATTTTTCACTAAATCAATTATATATGGATGTGAAATATGTGCTGTAACAAACAGATTAAAGCTTGCTAAAAACCGATTTGGAAAAGGCTTTTTATAGATTGCATTGATAATATCTTGCGGAGTTAAATCAAACTCTTTTTTAAATTCATCCACCAAATCTTGTGGCAATTCTTTTTCTAAAAAATCTGTAATTAATTGTTTACCGATATCTGCCCCACTTCCATAATCTCCTAAAATATATCCTAAAGAAGTTACATTCTCAGCTATCTCTTTCCCATCATAGAAACAAGAGTTTGAACCTGTTCCTAAAATGGCAACCATTCCCTCTTCATTTCCACAAGTAGCTCTAGCTGCCGCCATCATATCGCTAGCCACTTCTATATTAGCATTTTTAAAAAACAAACTAAATATACTTAACATCATCAAACAGTTCTCATTACTAGAACAACCTGCTCCATAAAAATACACTTCAGTTATAGCTGATTTAAGTGTTGATAAAGAATTATCTAATTCTTCTAAAACGATGGCTTCGGTAATATAATAAGGATTTAAACCCATTGTAGTATAACTACTGATTTCATTATTTTTATGAACCAATCTCCAATCTGTTTTTGTAGAACCACTCTCTGCTATCAAAATCATACAACAAATGTATTAATAGTCTGTACATTAACCTTAGATTTGCAAAAAATTAAAATAATGAGTGAAGCAAAAAACAAAGTAATTACAGTACATTATAACTTATATAAAGATACTGCTGAAGGAGAAATGATTGAGTCTACAGAAGGTAAAGAGCCTTTGATGTTCTTAACTGGATTAGGACAAATGATTCCTGATTTTGAAAACAAAGTAAAAGACTTAAACGTTGGTGATAAATTTTCTTTTGGAATTAAATCTGAAAATGCTTACGGAAAAAGAACTGATGAAGCAATTATTGAATTGCCTCAGGATATGTTTATGAAAGAAGGTAAATTAGTAGAGGAAGTAGCTGTTGGTAATGTTTTACCATTAGAAGATCAAAACGGACATGTACATCCTGCAAAAATTGTTTCTATTAATGAAGAAACTATTACAGCTGATGTAAATCATCCTTTAGCTGATCAAAATTTACATTTCACAGGAAGTGTTACTGAAGCAAGAGAAGCTACTGCAGAAGAGTTAGATCACGGTCATGTGCACGGACCTGGTGGACACGAGCACTAGAAAAGAATATAAAAATTATATTTAAGGATTAAATCCTCACAGCAATGTGGGGATTTTTTTGTTTTTGAAATATGACACTTAACTTTCTGCTAAATAAACGCTAACTTCGTTTAAAAAAGTTTAAATAAACATTAAAACACCTCAATTAACAACTTTGTAATTAATGAAAATATTATTAACAGGCTCAACAGGCTATATTGGAAAGCGATTACTACCCGTTCTAATTGAATTAGGGCATGAAGTTATTTGTTGTGTTAGAGATGTTAAAAGATTCAATCCTCCCGAATCTTTACAAGAAAATATTACAGTACTTAAATTAGACTTGCTAGATGAAAAATCTTTGAATGTTATTCCTGAAGACATTGATGCTGCTTATTATTTAGTACACTCTATGTCATCAGCTGACGACTACCAATCTTTGGAAGAGATCTCTGCAATAAACTTTAGAAATGCAATTAAAAAAACTAAAGCAAATCATGTTATTTATTTAAGCGGTATAATTAATGAAACTGAACTTTCTAAACATTTAACCTCTAGAAAAAATGTAGAAATTGAACTTAGTAAAGGTGATTATAATTTCACGGCATTAAGAGCAGGAATTATTATTGGTTCAGGTAGTGCTTCTTTTGAAATAATAAGAGATTTAGTTGAGAAATTACCCATCATGGTTACTCCTAAATGGCTTCATACCAAATGTCAACCTATTGGGATTTCAGATGTTATTGCATTTCTATCCAAATCATTATTTAATCCAAAAACATTTAACCAGAATTTTGATATCGGAGGGCCTGATATTTTGACTTACAAGAATATGCTACTAGATTTTGGAAAAGTTCGAAATTTAAAACGTAAAATTTTCGTTGTTCCAATAATGACTCCTAAACTTTCTTCTTACTGGCTTTATTTCGTAACGTCTACATCATACAAACTTGCTACTTCACTAGTTCACAGCATGAAAATAGAAGTAATTTGCCGAGATACGCGTTTAAACAGAATACTTGATATTCAACCATTAAACTACAAAGGTTCTTTAACAAAAGCTTTTAGTAAAATTGAAAACAACGAAATTATTTCGAGCTGGAAAGATGCTTATTCTAGCAGCGACTTAAACTTTAATATCTCTGTATTTATTAAAGTTCCTTCATTTGGTTGTTTTAAAGATAACAGAATCAGAACTATTGAAAACTATGAAGATTGTTTAGAAAGAATATGGAGTATTGGTGGCGAAAATGGTTGGTATTATGGCAATTGGCTTTGGAGAATTAGAGGTTTTATGGATAAATTATTCGGAGGTGTTGGTCTTAGAAGAGGCCGAACGAATCCGTCAACAATAAACGTAGGTGATTCAATAGACTTTTGGCGTGTTCTTTATGCCAATAAAGAGGAAGGACGATTACTCTTGTTTGCTGAAATGAAACTGCCAGGTGAAGCCTGGCTAGAATTTAAAATTGTAAAAAATGAACTTATTCAAACTGCAACCTTCAGACCTTTAGGTCTAGCTGGTAGGCTCTATTGGTATTCCGTATTACCTTTTCATGGGCTTATCTTTAAAGGGATGATAAAAAATATAGCTCAGTAATTATATGATAATCAATTACAACAACAGAAAGTTTAAACCAATTTCTAATTCAGAAAATGGAGAAGTTTCTTCAGATATGGTTTTTCATTATGAGCAAAAAGAGAATGTTTTAACTTGTACATATAAAGGGCAGAACATCATTAAAGGACACCTTATAGGTTTAGTTGATGATAATGGTTGTATTGAGATGAAATACCATCAAATAAATAAAAATGATGAGCTAATGACAGGCACTTGTCATTCTAAACCTGAAAGAATGGAAAACGGAAAAATTCGTTTACATGAAATTTGGCAGTGGACTTCTGGTGACCAATCTAGCGGAGATTCCATTTTGGAGGAGATATAGCTCCCTTCCCTCTTACATCTGTATATTATTTATGTTCTCAAACGGTTCAGGTATACTATTTGGATCTTCGTCAATAAGTTGTAAAATATCTCGCGTAATCCCTCTTGCAATATTAGAAATAGGTACATCATTAGGTGAGCCTTCAAAAGGATTTTCACCTACTAAACCTACTCTAAGCATTGTATTAAACACCCATATAACAATAACCGTAAATGGTATATTCAGCCAAACAAAATAATATCCTATATATGGGTTAGTTT
>JAQXDJ010000189.1 GCA_029251425.1 Vicingaceae bacterium | reverse complement strand
CTTATTTGGTAGTCTATAAGAATTGCACCTAGCCTGAACTATTGCTACTATTCTTTTATTCCTCTTTTTCTTTATACTTTTGAGTTCTAAATTATTAGCACAACTATGAAGTACATCGTTTCTTACCAAAAACCAAACAGCCACTATATTGATATTGAATTTATTATTGACAATGTAAATTCTGACACATTAAACTTACAACTTCCTGCATGGAGACCAGGAAGGTATGAACTTGGAAATTTTGCCAAAAATGTTCAAAAATGGGCTGCCTTTGACGAAAATGGGAATAATCTTTTTTCAAAAAAAATAACAAAAGATTTATGGGAGGTTGAAACTCAAGGAAACAATAAAATTCACATAAAGTATAATTACTTTGCTAATGAAATTAATGCTGGGTCATCTTATTTAGATGATAAACAACTTTACATTAACGGTGTTAATTGCTTTTTATATGTTCCGGATAGAATTGATGAAAAATGTGAACTAGAATTACAAATCCCATCTGACTACACAGTTGCTTCAGGTCTAGTTGAAACTTCAAAACATAAATATTTATGTAATGATTTTCATGAACTAGTTGATTGCCCATTAATAGCAAGCAAAACTGTTCAACATCATTTATACCACGAAAGCGGTGTAGATTTTCATCTATGGTTTCAAGGAGAATGCAAACCAAATTGGGAATTGTTAGAAACTGATTTTAGAAAGTTTAGTAAAGTACAAATTGAAGCCTTTGGAGATTTTCCAACCAAAGAATATCACTTCTTATTTCAAATACTAACACATAAAGCTTACCATGGAGTTGAGCACTATAATTCTACTGTAATTTTATTAGGACCTTCTTATGACATTATGAATAAAGAAGGATGGTATGAAGAATTATTAGGGGTAAGCTGTCATGAGTTATACCATACTTGGAATGTAAAACAGATTAGACCAATTGAAATGGTTCCTTATAATTACAGCAAAGAAAACTACACCTATTTAGGATACTTAGATGAAGGAGTTACCACCTATTATGGAGATAAACATTTATTTACTTCAGGTGTCTTTAACTGGGATCAGTATGCCAAAACATTTAACCAATTATTAAGCAGGCATTATAATAATTTTGGCGTAAATAATTATTCGGTTTCCCAATCTTCTTTTGATACCTGGTTGGATGGATATGTTAAAGGAACCCCAAGAAGAAAAAGCTCTATTTACACAGAAGGAGCACTCATTGCTTTTATGACAGATATTTTTATTCTTAAAAACACTAACAATAAAAAATCACTGGAAGTTGTAATGAAAACTTTATATCAAAACTTTGCTAAAAATGGTAAAGGAGTTTCTGATTTAGATTACAAAAACACCATAGAACAACTTGCTGGTGTTTCTTACGATGAAATCTACACTAATTTTCTACACGGAACTGAAGATTATACAACTAAATTAAAAGAGAGTTTAAACTATATTGGTTGTGATTTAAAAATTGAAGCTTCAAAAAATCATAATGAAGCTTATTTAGGTTTTACTGTTCGTTATGAAAACAATAAGTGTATTGTAGATAACATTTACCCAAATTCTATTGCGGAAGAAAATGGCCTATCCATTAATGACGAATTGATTGCTATAAATGGCGTGAAAATTAATAACGACTTAACACAATGGAGTCATTATTTTAAAGCAGATGAAATTGCACTATCCGTAAAAAGGGAGTTAGGAGTTATTGAAAAAATAAAACTAAAAGGTGCTGACATCTCTTACTTTAAAAATTATACTATTATAAAAACGGAAGAATCTGAAAACTTTAAGATTTGGTCGAAATAAAGAACCAGAGCTAAACACTTATCAACATACAGCCAAATTACTTCGGAAAGCTTATAAACCAACTGTTTAATTTTTCGACAAGCGTCATTAAAATATAGATTGTTAATAATTATTATTCGATAAAAGTTCATTATTAAAATTTATCTTTCTATATTAGTCGTCTAACTAATTTAATTAACTAAAAAATTTAAAATTATGATCGGAACTATTTTAACGCTTGCCATTTACATTGCAATCCTAGTAGGATTTTACAAAGCCATTTCAAAAGCTGGACAACCAGGGTGGTCGATTTTCATCCCTATATATAATATCATTGTTATTTATAGAGTGGGAGGAAGAACAGACTGGTGGTCAGTATTAATACCTATTTATGGATTAATTACCATGTGGCAATGCACTCAAGAAATAGCTAAAAGATTTGGAAAAGGTGGTGGATTTGGAGCTGGATTATTTTTCTTAGGCGCTATCTTCTGGCCAATCTTAGGATTCGGGAGTGCTACTTACAACTCTGGAGAGGTAGTTGCTGATTCAGCAGAGTAATAAAAATATCTTACATTTAAAGTCCTAACAATATTGTTAGGACTTTTTTATTAAAAAATTATGGAAGAAAATCAAGACACCTCAACAATCAATCAGCAACCAACTAATAACCAGCCACATCAATCATTACCCAACTCAACTGGTGTTTTAATCTTAGGTATTTTATCAATTGTTTTTTTCTTGTGCTATATATGTATAGGAATCATAGGTCTAACCTTAGGTATTATAGCGCTTGTACTAGCAAAAAAAGATTTAAAACTATACAATCTTGACCCTAAGAAATACACCTCAAGTTCATTAAGTAATTTAAAGGCTGGTAAAATTTGCGCTATTATAGGCATTTGCTTATCGAGTTTATGGTTAATTGTAGGAATTATATATATAGTTTTCATACTAATATTTGCTGGTGGAGCTTTCAATGAAATTTTAAACAATCCTAACCTATTCCCATAAATATACATTAGAACTACCTCAATAAAAAAAGGTCTTCTTACAATTTGTAAGAAGACCTTTTTTTATTTATACTAATTAAATTATTTAGCAGGCAGTACTTTAGCAGCAACTTCACCAAATCCAATTCTAACTCCATCTTTCTCAGCAAAACCTCTCATAATAACAGTATCGTTATCATTAATAAATTTACGCTCTGTTCCATCTTTCATAGGTACCGTTTTCGTTCCTTTCCAGCTAATTTCCAACATAGAACCAAACTCCCCTTCTTTAGGTCCACTAATTGTTCCTGACCCCATACAATCTCCTGCTTTTATATTGCACCCATTAACACTGTGGTGTGCCAATTGCTGATTCATATTCCAATACATGTATTTATAATTAGACTTACAAACAGAAGTTTCTTCTCCTCCTTCTGGCTGTATTAAAACTTCTAAATTAATATCAACATGTTTATCTCCTGCATATTCTAAATATGGCAATACTTTTGGGTTCTGGTCTGGACCTGAAGTTCTAAAAGGCTCTAACGCATCTAAGGTTACAATCCAACAAGATAAATGCGAAGCAAAATTCTTACCTAAGAATGGACCTAAAGGCACATACTCCCAACCTTGGATATCTCTCGCACTCCAATCATTTAATAAAGCCATTCCAAAAATGTACTCATCGGCTTCTGATGTAGAAATAGAATCTCCTAAAGGTTTTCCTTCGTAAGTAAAAAAAGCTGTTTCTAATTCAAAATCTAATAAATTAGATTGCCCAAAAACAGGAACCTCAGCTGTAGGTGGTTTTTTCTGACCTTTTGGTCTATGGAAATCTACTCCTGAAGGAATGATTGAACTTGATCTACCATGATAACCAACCGGAATGTGTTTCCAGTTAGGAAGCAATGCATTATTAGGATCTCTAAATAAACAACCTACATTAAAAGCGTGTTGCTCACTTGAGTAAAAATCAGTGTAGTCA
>JAQXDJ010000188.1 GCA_029251425.1 Vicingaceae bacterium | reverse complement strand
ATTCTTAAGTAGCCTGCATAAGCAGAGTCTTAAAAATTTAGATACTAAACAATAATTTATATTAACGTTTACTAAATTGAAATTTCTTACGAGCTCCTGGTTGTCCTGGTTTCTTTCTTTCCACCATTCTTGGATCTCTTGTCATTAAGCCTTGAGCTTTTAACAAAGGTTTGTTCTCTTCGTCAATTTTAACTAAAGCTCTAGAAATTGCATGTCTTACTGCTTCAGCTTGACCTGTAATTCCACCACCAGCTACATTTACTTTTACATCGTAAGTTTTTGCTGTTTCTGTAGCTTCAAATGCTTGTTGAACTTTTCCTTGTAATACTGAAGTTGGAAAGAATTCTTTGTAGTCTTTTTTGTTGATAACAACATTTCCTTTACCTTTTGTAAGGTAAACTCTTGCTACTGCTTTCTTTCTTCTTCCGATTGCGTTAGTTACTTCCATGTTTCTTATTTAAGGTCGCTTACTTTAATTTCTTTTGGTTGTTGAGCTTCTTGTTGGTGTTCAGCTCCTTCATATACATAAAGGTTTCTGAATAAAGCACTTCCCAATTTGTTTTTTGGCAACATCCCTTTAACTGATTTTTCAACCATTTTGATAGGGTTTTTAGCCATTACTTCGGCAGCAGTAGCTACTTTTTGTCCACCTGGATATCCAGAGTAAGAAATGTATTTTTTCTCATCCCATTTATTACCAGTTAACTTAATCTTCCCTGCATTAATAACAACAACGTTGTCACCACAATCAACATGCGGAGTAAAGTTTGTTTTATGCTTACCTCTAATTAGAAATGCAACTTTAGATGCTAATCTTCCTAATGTTTCGTTTTGAGCATCAACAATTACCCAGTCTTTATCAACTGTAGCTGCATTTGCTGAAACCGTTTTATAGCTTAATGTATCCACTATATTTTGTTTTAAATTTTACAATATACCCTAAAATGGGGCTGCGAATTTACGACTTTTTTTTTACCCTCCAAGGATTATCAACATAATATTGTGAATTATGCTAAAATAAAAAACCTCGAACTTAGTTCGAGGTTTCCTTGTATAGATATTAAATCAGTTCTTATTTTAATTGCTTTGAATCTGATTCTGCTTTTTCGTTATATTTTTTTTGAAGCCCTAACCACCAAAATAGTAAGCCAAAACCAATAATGATAAAGAAATAATTAGGAATGTTACCTAAACGTACTAGTGTGTTTGCAAATACATCATCTAAAAAATGTCCTAACCAATAAAGAAACTCTGTCATAACTTTTAATTTTATAACAACAAAAGTAGAATTTATCTTTAATAATCAAAAAAATATTTGATTAATATTGTGAAATGCTGATAGGAGTATTCAAATCAAATCAAAAAATAATAAACGGACTAGCTATTTTGGCACTTGTTTTATTATGGGTTCCTGCTTTTTTATCAGATACAGTTCAGCCCGAATTATTATCTACAGGCTTAAGGTGGTTAGATTTAATTTTGATGATACTACTATTATCTATTCAGTCAATCTATTTAAACTTTATTGTAAGTGAATATAAATTAGTAAAAGATAATTCTCATTTAACGAGTTTAATATACATTCTGTTAAACAGTTGTTTTATTTGGCTTTTTAAATTAAACGGGGTTGTTTTAGCGAATACATTTGTTTTGTTGGCGCTACATCAATTGTTTAGAATATATGCTACTAAAAATGCTTTTTCAATTTCATTCAGCATTGGATTTTTATTCAGTTTGGCAGGCTTAATATATTTCCCGATGTTCTCCTATTTTCTGCTATTTTGGTTTGTTTTGATTTTTACAACAACTCCAACTTGGAGAGATTTTATAGTCTCACTTATTGGTTTGTTTACTCCTTTAGCTTATTTTTTAGTATATAAATTTATTGTTGGAGGGTTGTTTTTGTTGGATGTGAATAATTACATCAAAAATGTTTTTGTAGTAAATGGGGAGAATTTTACTATTTATAATCAATTATTTGTACTGGTGTTACTCTTTATTATTTGCATAGCCACAGTAAATTACTTTGGTGTAATTGGAAAAGCCGTGGTAAAGACAAGTAAAATGTTAATGGTAGTTTTATTAATGCTCGCTTTTGGTTTGATGTCTTTATTTTTAAATCAAAATGATTTTCTAGCAACTTTTTTAATGAGTTCAATTCCTTTAGCAGTAATGATCGCTGGTTTTTTTCAAAATTTAAAGAAAGTTTGGCTAGCAGAAATTTTATTTACCTTGTTATTGGTGGCAGGTGTTTTAGGTCACTTTTTGTAAAAGTTCATTTCTTCTAAGTACTTAAATACTGGTTCGGTAAGAAGGTATTTTACATCTTTTTTATCTTTTATAGCCTTCCTTATAAAGCTAGCAGAAATTTTCATAAGCGGAGCATTACTACAGATGCTTATTTTAGGATGGTTTTGAAGTTGATCTGGAATGTTATGCGTATTCCCATTTTCAGAGATAACTCTTGGGTAAACAAATACATGGTGATTTTCGATAATTTGCTCATAGTTTTTCCATTTGTGAAAAGAACGAAGATTATCTTCTCCCATAATGATTGAAAAGTTGTGTTCTGGATGTTTTTCTTGAATGCAAGTTAACGTGTCAATAGTATAAGAAGGTTTGGGTAGATCATACTCAATATTTGAGGCTCTTAAGTTTTTATTTCCTTCTATTGCAACTTTAACTAGTGTTAATCGGTGATAATCTTCAAGTAAAGACGCTTTTGTTTTAAATGGATTTTGTGGAGAAACGATAAACCAAACTTGGTCTAAGTCGGTGTAATCAACCATGTGGTTAGCAATAATTAAATGGCCAACATGAATTGGGTTGTACGTGCCGAAATATAAACCAACTTTCATGGTTTATTTCTTTAAAAACGATTTTACTAGAGAAAACACTTCCTGTTGGGCTGTTGCTAACTCTTCGTTAACGATAATATAATCGAACCATTTTGAGTATCCCATTTCTTTTTCAGCTTTGGCTAATCTATTTTGAATTTTTTCTTCGGTTTCGGTTCCTCTTCCTCTAAGTCTTGTTTCTAATGCTTCAAAAGAAGGAGGTTTAATAAAAATGGCTAATGCTTTTTCTCCAAAATGTTTTGTTAAGCTTAATCCTCCTTCAACATCTACATCAAAAATCACACTGTTGCCATCTTCCCAAATTCTATTGATTTCAGATTTTAAGGTTCCGTAATAGTTGTCATTATAAACTTCCTCCCATTCAACAAACTCATCATTCTCAATTCTATCTTTAAATGTTTGAGTAGATAAAAAATGGTAATCAACTCCATCCGTTTCTCCTTTTCTTGGTTCTCTATTACAGGCTGAAATTGAAAATTGCAAACCTAATTCTTGTTGCAATAAATATTTAGTTATTGATGTTTTTCCAGCTCCCGATGGTGCACATAGTATTATACACTTTCCTTCCATTTCTTATAATATATTTAAAATCTGTTCTTTAATTTTTTCTAATTCATCTTTCATTTGAACAACAATTTTTTGTAATTCAGAATGATTTGCTTTTGAACCTAATGTGTTTATTTCTCTACCCATCTCTTGACAAATGAAACCTAATTTTTTTCCTTCAGAAATATCAGAATTCATTGTTTCTATAAAATATTTACAATGCTGTGCTAGTCTAATTTTTTCTTCAGTAATATCGTATTTTTCTATGTAATAGATTAGTTCTTGCTCAAAGCGATCTTTGTCAATTTTACTATCTTCTACAACTTCTTTTAGATTGGAAATAATCCTAGCTTTTACTGTCTCAATTCTTTCTTGTTCGTATAATTCTACTTTATCAAGTAAGCTTGAAATATTATTAACTCTTAACGTTAATTCATCATCTAAAGATTTCCCTTCAGTTATTCTAAAAGCATTAATTTCTAAAAGTGCATTTTCAATAACAGTCAACACTCCAGCCCATTCAGATTTATCTAACTCAGTTCTTTCTGATTTCATTACATCAGGAAGCTTAGAAATAATAGCAACAATATCAGAATTATGGTTTGGGTTTACATTTTTTGCTGCGGCATCAAATTCGTTGTAATATTTTTCAAATAAATCTTTATTCAGTTGTAAGTTAGAGCTTTCTCCTAATAATTCGACATAAAGGTTGAGTTCTATTTTACCTCTCTGTAAACTTTTAATAATCAATGATCTAAGGGTAAGTTCTTTTTCTTTGTAGAAAGAAGGCATTCTTACAGAAATATCAGCT
>JAQXDJ010000182.1 GCA_029251425.1 Vicingaceae bacterium | reverse complement strand
GTAATGCTTTTTTGTTTTTGGTAAGTTTATTTTTCTATTACAAAACAAGTGGTTTATTCATTAGTATTTTGCTCTTCTCTACCCTTTCCGACTATGGAATTGGCTGGTTAATTCATTCTTCTAAAAAGAAAGTCTCTAAACAAATATTTGTTGCAACAAGTGTACTCATTAATCTATTTGTTTTATGCTATTTTAAATACGCTTATTTCTTTACCGATTCATTCAATGCTTTTTTTCAGACTGACTATGAAGTCTTTAATCACTTTGCACATTGGACCAATGAATATGCCGGGACACATTTTACGGTAAATAAAATCTTACTTCCTGTTGGCGTATCTTTTTACACCTTCCAAACCATAAGTTATGCTATTGATGTCTATCGTGAAGAAATTAAACCCGTTAAAAACATTTTAGATTTTGGATTTTATGTTTCTTTTTTTCCACAGTTAGTAGCAGGACCAATTGTAAGAGCAGCAGACTTTATACCTCAACTTTATAAACCTTATAAATTATCACAATACAATTTTGGACTAGCACTATTCTGGATTTTAAAAGGTTTAACCAAAAAAGTAATTATTGGCGATTACATTGCTGTTAATTTTATAGATAGAATTTTCGATAACCCAACAATGTTTACTGGGTTCGAAAACCTAATGGCATTATATGGATACTCGCTTCAAGTCTATGCAGATTTCTCAGGATATACAGACATTGCTATTGGTATAGCTTTATTAATGGGCTTTACCTTGCCTACCAACTTTAACTCTCCATACAAAGCTAAAAACGTTGGAGAATTTTGGAAAAGATGGCACATCAGTTTATCTGGTTGGCTGAAAGATTACTTGTACATTCCTTTAGGTGGAAACAGAGGAGGAAGTCTAGGAACATGGATTGCCTTAATCTTTATCTCAGCTTTTATTATAATGCTTTCTGGTAAAATGATTGTATTATATGGATTTATTTGGGGAGCACTGCTACTTACTTTTATAGCCATTTGGGTAAAGCCATTTAGAGCTTGGTTAACAACCAATATTAATTTACTTATAACAATGCTATTAGGTGGTTTATGGCACGGAGCAAGCTGGCAATTTGTAATTTGGGGTGGTTTAAACGGATTAGGTTTAATGGTATATAAACTCTGGCGAAAAATTAGTCCTTATGAAAAGTATGATAATGCCATTGCTTTAGTTGTAAAGGTATTTGTAACCTTTAACTTTATTACGTTTACCCGTATTTGGTTTAGAGCCGAAAATATGGAATCTACTTGGCAAATAATAGATCAAATTGGTACGAGCTTTAACGCTTCATTAATTCCTGAAATACTAGTTTCTTACAGCAATGTTTTTGCTATGATGTTAATTGGTTTTGTAATACATTGGCTACCAGTTAAAGTAAAAGATTGGTACAGAGAAACCTTTATTAAACTTCCACTTGTTGCTAAAATTGTCATCTCAGCTATTACTGTTTTTTGTGTTTACCAAGCAATGAGCTCTGAATTACAAGCATTTATTTACTTCCAGTTTTAAGTTTAGAATTAGGGTATCAATTAATCCAATTAAGGTTAATCCTATTTTGGGTACTTTTGATTTTCTTAAAATTAACAGTCCATGAAAAAGCTTATTTTACTATTATTAGTAATTACATCAACAACCTCTTTTGCTCAAACCGATTCTACTTTTATCAGAGAAATATATGATGAAGCATTAGAAAAAGGAGAAGCTTACGAGAACTTGAGAAGTTTATGTAAAGACATTGGTGCAAGAATAACAGGTTCTGCAGAAGCTGAAATGGCAGTGAAATGGGGAGAAAAGCTATTGAAATCGTACAATTTTGACAATGTTTATTTACAAGAAATAAAGGTTCCACACTGGGAAAGAGGAACTACCGAAGCTGCTTGGATAGAAAATGAGGCTGGAGAAATTCTAAAGCTAGATATTTTAGCATTAGGTGGATCGATTGGAACAAATGGACTAATTACAGGAGAAGTAATTGAAGTATTAGATGTGAAAGCGTTACAACAACTTTCAGAAAATGAAGTGAAAGGAAAAATAGTATTCTTGAGTCAAGCATTTGATAAAAAAAACATACAAACTTTTAAATCTTACGGTGCTTGTTACCCTATTAGAGGACTTGGAACAAATGAAGCTGGAAAATTAAATGCTAAAGCTGTAGTTATTCGTTCTTTAGCAACTCCCGAAGATGATTTTCCACATACAGGAACAATGCACTATGATGAGGATGTAAATAAAATTCCTGGAGCGGCTATGAGCACCAATAATGCTACCCTACTTTCTGAATGGTTAAAAAAAGGAAAGGTTACCTTAAAAATGGAAATGGATTGTAAAACCTATCCTGATGTAACCTCTTATAATGTTATTGCAGAAATGAATGGTAAAGATGATAAAGTAATTACTTGGGGAGGACATCTAGATTCATGGGATGTTGGTGAAGGAGCCCATGATGATGGTGCAGGTATTGCACACAGTATTGAAGCATTAAGAATTTTAAAAGAGCTTGGCTACCAACCCAACCATAAGTTACGTTGTGTTTTATTTATGAATGAAGAAAATGGTAATATGGGTGGTAAAAGCTATGCTAAAATTGTTTCAGAAAAAAAAGAAGAACATATATGTGCAATTGAAAGTGACAGAGGTGGTTTTTTGCCTGTTGGCTTTGATGTGAACGGAACAGAAGACCAACTTAAAATGGTTCAAAACTATGAGACTTTATTAAACAGTTTTGAGCTTTATAGGTTCCGAAAAGGTTTTGGAGGAGTTGATATTGGTCCCTTAAAAGAATATTACCCAAATATGATTCAATTAGGAATGGCCATTAGCTCTCAACGTTATTTCAACTACCATCACACTAACAATGATGTTTTTGAAGCAGTTAACCAAAGAGAACTAGAGCTAGGATCTGCTGCAATGGCTACTATGGTTTACCTAATGGATAAAACGTTAAAGTAACGTTAAAGCTTTCTTTTAAAACGTTAATTAATTATAATCCATTTGCGAGCTGAACTTCTATGTTCTATATTTACTAAATATAAAACATGACAGCAGTATTAAACATAAACGGATTATCTAAGAGTTACGGAAAAGTAAAAGCCTTAAACAACCTTAGTTTGCAAATAAACCAAGGTGAGGTTTTTGGAATACTTGGACCTAACGGTAGTGGAAAAACTACTACACTTGGAATTTTATTAAGTGTTTTAAATG